>NZ_BAAJYS010000006.1:0-64106 GCF_057543315.1 Acidovorax sp. KPB24-07 | reverse complement strand
GTCCGGTGGGCGGCGCCGTGCTGCCGATCGCGGCACGCGCGGCGTCGGCCGGGTGCTGGGACAGCAGGCGCAGCAGGTACAGCGGCCCGCCGGCCTTGGGACCCGTGCCCGACAGCCCCTCGCCACCGAAAGGCTGTACGCCCACGACGGCGCCCACCATGTTGCGGTTCACATAGACATTGCCCGCGTGCGCGCGGCGCACCACGCGCTCCACCGTCTCGTCGATGCGCGTGTGCAGTCCCTGCGTGAGGCCGTAGCCCGTCGCGTTGATCTGGTCGAGCAGGGTGTCCAGCCCATCGCTGGCGTAGCGCACCACGTGCAGCACGGGGCCGAACACTTCGCGCTTGAGCTCGCCGATGCTGGACAGCTCGATCAGCGTCGGGACGACGAAGGTGCCGCGCGCCAGCACTTCGGCATCCACCGTTGGGCGGAATACGGCGCGCCCCTGGGCGCGCAGCGTGGCCACATGCTGCTCGATGACGGCGCGGGCCTCTTCGTCGATCACCGGGCCCACGTCCACCGCCAGCAGGCCGGGATCGCCCACGGTCAACTCGGCCATGGCGCCCTTGAGCATGGTGATCACGCGGTCGGCTGCATCGGTCTGCACGCACAGCACGCGCAGGGCGGAGCAGCGCTGGCCGGCGCTGTCAAAGGCCGAGGCCACCACGTCGCCCACCACCTGCTCCACCAGCGCGGAGGAGTCCACGATCATCGCGTTCTGCCCGCCGGTTTCGGCAATCAGCGGAATCGGGCGGCCCTGCGCGTCGAGCCGTCCGGCCACGCTGCGCTGCAGGATGCGCGCGACTTCGGTGGAACCGGTGAACATCACGCCCATCACACGGGCATCGCCCACCAGCCGGGCGCCCACCGTCTCGCCACGCCCTGGCAGCAGTTGCACCGCACCCTTCGGCACACCTGCTTCATGCAGCAGGCGCACGGCTTCGGCTGCGATCAGCGGGGTTTGCTCCGCCGGTTTGGCCAGCACGGTGTTGCCGGCGGCCAGGGCGGCGGCCACCTGTCCCATGAAGATGGCGAGCGGAAAATTCCATGGGCTGATGCAGACCACGGGGCCGAGCGGGCGGTGGGTTTCGTTGTCGAAATGGCCCTCGGTCTGCACGGCGTAGTAGCGCAGGAAGTCCACCGCCTCGCGCACTTCGGCCACCGCGTTGGCGCAGGTCTTGCCGGCCTCGCGCATCAGCAGGCTCATCAGCTGGGGCAGGCCCGCCTCCAGCAGTCCGGCGGTGCGCCGCAGCGCAGCGGCCCGTGCGCCGGGCGCCATGGCGGCCCAGGCGGGGCCGGCATCGCAGGCAGCCTGCAGCGCGCAGTCCACATCGGCCTCGGTCGCCTCCTGCACGTGGCCCACGACATCGGTGGGGTCTGCAGGGTTGCGCACCGCCAGCGTCGTGCCTGCATCGGCCACCGGCCCGTCGATGAGGGGCTCGGCCTGCCAGAACTGCTGCCTTTCAGCGGCCAGCGCATTCGACAGCCGGGCCAGCACGGATTCGTTGGACAGGTCCACCCCCGCCGAATTGGCGCGGCGGGCTCCGTACAGGTCCTTGGGCAGCGGAATGCGGGGATGGGGCAGGGCGGTGGTGCCTTCCGCCGCCGCGGCGGCATCCACCGTGGCGACGGGATCGCTCACGAGCGATTCCAGCGCCAGCGTGGTGTCGGCCACGCGGTTCACGAACGAGGTGTTGGCACCGTTTTCCAGCAATCGGCGCACGAGGTAGGCGAGCAAGGTTTCGTGCGTGCCCACCGGCGCGTAGATGCGGCAGGGGCGGCCCAGCTTGCCGTCCGATGGCGCGCCCACCACCTGCTCGTACAGCGGCTCGCCCATGCCGTGCAGGCACTGGAACTCGTACTGTCCAGGCTGGTAGCTGGGGCCCGCGAGCTGGTAAATGGTGGCCAACGTCTGCGCGTTGTGCGTGGCGAACTGGGGGTACACCATGTCGGTGGCGGCGAGCAGCTTGCGCGCGCAGGCGATGTAGGAGACGTCGGTGTGGGCCTTGCGGGTGTACACCGGGTAGTCGGACAGGCCGTCCAGTTGAGCGCGCTTGATCTCGCTGTCCCAGTAGGCGCCCTTGACCAGGCGGATCATCAGGCGGTGCCCGGTGTTGCGGGCCAGGTCGATCACCCAGTCGATCACGTGCGGACAGCGCTTCTGGTAGGCCTGGATGACGAAGCCGATGCCGTTCCAGCCCGCCAGCGACGGGGCGCGGCACAGCCGCTCCAGCAGGTCGAGCGACAGCTCCAGCCGGTCGGCCTCTTCGGCGTCGATGTTCAGTCCGATGTCGTACTGGCGGGCCAGCTCGACCAGTTGCAGTACCTTGGGGTACAGCTCGTCCATCACGCGGGCATATTGCGCCCGGCTGTATCGCGGGTGCAGCGCCGACAGCTTGATCGAGATGCCGGGACCCTCGTACACCCCGCGGCCGGCGGATGCCTTGCCGATGGCATGGATCGCCTCCACGTAGGAACGCAGGTAGCGCGCCGCATCGTCAGCGGTCAGCGCGGCCTCGCCCAGCATGTCGTAGGAGTAGCGAAAGCCCTGTGCCTCCATCGCGCGGGCGTTGGACAGCGCCTGTTCGATCGTTTCGCCCGTGACGAACTGCTCGCCCATCATGCGCATCGCCATGTCCACGCCCTTGCGGATGAGGGGCTCGCCGCCCTTGGCGGTCAGGCGACGCAGCGCGGAGGTCAGGCCGCGCTCGCTGTGCGTGGCCACGAGCTTGCCGGTGAGCAGCAGCCCCCAGGTGGCGGCATTCACGAACAGCGAGGGGCTTTTGCCCAGGTGGGGCTCCCAGTCGCCCGAGCGGATCTTGTCGCGGATCAACGCGTCGCGCGTTGCACTGTCGGGAATGCGCAGCAGGGCCTCGGCCAGGCACATGAGCGCAACCCCTTCTTGTGAAGACAGGGCGAACTCCTGCAGCAAGCCCTGCACGATGCCCGCGCGTCCGCCAGCGCTCTTGCGATGGCGCAACGTGTCGGCCAGGCGCAGGGCCAGCGCCTGGATGTCTCCGGACACGCTGCCCGGCAGGCGCGCCAGATCCAGCAAGGGAGCCAGTGCGTGCGGCTCGGGCCGCCGGTATGCGGCGGTGATGGCGTGGCGCAACGGATGGCTGTCCGGTGGGCGGGGCGCAAAGGCGAAATCGTTGGTTTCGGGTGCGGCAGAGTCGGCGGAGAGGGACATGGCGGCGTAGGAGACCCAGTGAGCTGGAGGTCTGTGCATCATGCAAGCGATTAATTTGAATTACTTTCCAAAAAAACCCGATAGAACAGAATAAAAATCCAAAGATGCAAGACTCCGAACCTTCCCTGGATCGCATCGATCGCCGCATCCTCAAAACGCTGCAGGAAGACGGACGCATCGCGAACCTCAAACTGGCCGAGCGCGTGGCCCTGTCGCCCACGGCCGTGCTGTCCCGCGTGCAGCGTCTCACCCGCGACGGATACATCTTGGGTTACGAGGCGCGGCTCAATCCGCTCAAGCTCGGGGCGGGGCTGCTGGTGTTCGTGGAGGTGTTGCTGGATCGCACGACCCCCAATGTGTTCGACCAGTTCAAGGCGGCGGTGCAGGTGCACCCTGAGATCCTGGAGTGCCACATGGTGGCGGGCGGGTTCGACTACCTGCTCAAAACCCGCTCTGCCGACATGACGGCCTACCGCGAATTTGCCGGCCATGTGCTCTGGCAACTGCCCGGCGTGCGCGAGACGCGAACCTACGCCGTCATGGAGGAGGTCAAGCACTCCACCCACCTGAATCTGGGCTGAACGGGGCGCCGTCTGTCGCACCAGGGCTCCCATCGCTGATCCGCCGTGGCATGAAGTCCGCAATAATCGGCGCCATTCATCTGCGATAACGCACCGAGGAAGGGATCCACCCATGCCAGTCATCCGCTATGCCGCCGCCGCGCTCCTGGCCGGCTTTTTCTCCCAGGGCGCGTCTGCCGCCTGCTACCTCGTCTATGGCGCCGACCAGCAGGTGATTTACCGCTCGCAACGGCCTCCGGTGGACCTGGCCCGCCAAGTGCACGAAACGCTTCCCCGCGTGGTTCCCGGCGGCACGCTGGTGTTCACGCTGGACAACTACGGCTGCGAATTGGAGATCAACCGGCTTCCCGTGTCTGCATCCATGGGCGGCGCTTCGGTGCAAGCGCTGCCCGTCACGCCGCGCCGCGCACGCGCCGACCGCAGCTGACGCCTCGCGCCGGGAAGGGCGGCCCGGCCTGAGACAATCGGGGGATGAGCGACCCCACAGAAACACCGATCCCCACGAACGAATGGCCGCAAGGCTGGCTGGAAGTCACGTCCATGGACATGGACGCCCAGGGCGTGGCCCGCAAGCCCGATGGCAAGGTCGTCTTCATCGACGGCGCCTTGCCCCTGGAACTCGTCACGGCCAATACCCACCGCAAGAAGAACAACTGGGAGCAGGCCAGCCTCACGGCAATCCACCGCGAATCGTCGCAACGCGTGCGCCCGGGCTGCCCGCATTTCGGCCTGCATGCCGGGGCCTGCGGCGGCTGCAAGATGCAGCACCTGCACGTGGCCGCCCAGGTGGCCGTGAAGCAGCGGGTGCTGGAGGACAACCTCTGGCACCTGGGCAAGGTCAAGGCCGAGACCATCATGCGGCCCATCGAAGGCCCGGCCTGGGGATACCGCTACCGTGCGCGTCTCTCGGTCCGTTACGTGATCAAGAAAGGCCAGGTGCTCGTCGGCTTCCACGAGCGCAAGAGCCGCTACGTCGCCGACATGGAGGTCTGCCCCGTGCTGCCGCCCCATGTGAGCGCCATGCTGGTGCCATTGCGCGCCCTGATTGCCTCCATGGAGGCCCGCGACACCTGCCCCCAGATCGAGCTGGCCTGCGGCGACCACGTCACCGCCCTCGTCCTGCGGCACCTGGAACCCCTGAGCGAGGACGACCTGGCCAAGCTGCGTGCCTTTGCGGCCGAGCAGGGCGTGCAGTGGTGGCTGCAGCCCAAGGGGCCCGATACCGTGAAGCTGCTGGATGCCGAGGGCGAGCAGCTGTCCTATGCACTGCCTGACTTCGGCATCACCATGCCGTTCAAGCCCACGGATTTCACCCAGGTGAACCCGCACATCAACCGCGTCCTGGTGTCGCGTGCCTTGCGCCTGCTGGACGCGCGCAAGGAGGAGCGGGTGATCGACTGGTTCTGCGGCTTGGGCAACTTCACGCTGCCCATCGCCACCCAGGCGCGCGAAGTGCTGGGCATCGAAGGCAGCGAGGCCCTCGTGGCCCGTTCGCGCGAGAACTACCGTTACAACCAGGCCCAGGCCGCCGAAGGACAGCCCCTGGCCCCGACGGACTTCGTCGCGAGGAATCTGTTCGAAATGACCCCGGAGATGTTGGTGGCCGATGGCGTGGCGGACAAGTGGCTGGTCGACCCACCCCGCGAAGGGGCCTTCGCCCTCGCCAAAGCCCTGGCGGACATCCACCAGGCACGCCTGGGTGCCGAAGAGGCGCCTGCGCTGCCGCCAGGGGCCGAAGGGTGGGTTCCACCCCAACGCATCGTGTACGTGAGCTGCAATCCGGCCACGCTGGCACGCGATGCGGGGTTGCTGGTGCACCAGGCGGGATATCGGTGCGTGGCCGCGGGCGTGGTCAACATGTTTCCCCACACGGCACACGTGGAGAGCATGGCGGTGTTCGAGCGCGCCTGACGGTGCAGTCGATGTGGGCTGACCAGTGTGGCGGTCAGCTGCGGTTGCGGGAGGCGGCGCCGGACTCGCCAGACTCCCCGGCTTCACCGCCGCGGCTGGCGCGATCGGGCTTGGCCTCCAGCTTGCCCAGCACCGAGGGCGAGCCCTCGAGCTTGTTGTCACGCATGTATTGATCCATGTCTTTCCAGCCGGCAAAGACCGAGGCCTTGGCGGCCTTGGGGTTCAGCGTGAAGCAATCCTCCAGGCCGCGCAGCGCATGCCGGCAGGCGCCGCCGATCGCCTTGGCTTCGGCCTCCTTCTGAACCACTCGGGGATCGGGTCCCAGGCCCGGAATCTCGCAGCCGGACAAAAGCACCAATGCCAGGGATGCCGCGGCGTAGCGCGGACGGAGGAGGGGGGCTGGAAAATGAGCCATGTGGTTTGATTATCGGCACGGCGCCTGGAGGATTGAGGGCGAGGCCCTGCTTTTCCGTGGAATATTCCCGAACGCATTGATGCAACACCCCCCGCACCATGAAAAAAGGCCTCTTGCGAGGCCTTTTTTACGTCAACGTTCAATCAGAGCAGCGCATCAATCGCGCTCGCCACCCGCGATGCCCAGAAGCGCCAGCAGGCTTTGGAACACGTTGAAGATGTCGAGGTACAGGGCCAGCGTGGCACTGATGTAGTTGGTCTCGCCACCGTCCAGGATCTGCTTGAGGTCATACAGCATGTAGGCGCTGAAGATGCCGATGGCGGCGACCGAGATTGCCATCATGCCGGCCGAAGAGCCGACGAACACGTTGATGATGGCGCCGACCATGAGCACCATCGCACCCACGAACAGCCATTTGCCCATGCCTGACAGATCGCGCTTGATCACGCTGGCCAGGGTGGCCATCACGAAGAACACGCCTGCCGTGCCGGCAAAGGCGGTCATGATCAGATCGGTACCGTTCTTGAAGCCCAGCACCATGCCGATCAGGCGAGACAGCATCAGCCCCATGAAGAACGTGAAGGCCAGCAGCACGGGAACGCCCGCAGCAGAGTGCTTGGTCTTCTCGATCGCATACATGAAGGCGAAAGCGCCACCCAGGAACACGATCAGCCCGACGCCGCCACGCAGCGACTGGGTGATGCCGGTTGCGACGCCGACCCACGCGCCCAGCACCGTCGGCAGCATGCTCAGCGCAAGCAGCCAATAGGTATTGCGCAGCACTTTCTGCCGCTGCTCCTGCGAGACCCCATATCCCGCTGAGCCCAGGGTGGTGACTTGGTCGTTCATCTTCTATATCTCCTTTGAGGCCTGCACAGCGCAGACGTACAAATTCTAGGTGGTGCCGATCTCGGCGCTTTCAAATACCCTCTCTCGATCCCGTACTTTAAGGATGCAGTCTTTTGCCTTGGGCCCGCAGAGCGCCGCCATGGGGAGCCGGTATGCTCGTGGACTTCGTTGGGCCATCGGCCCTGCCTTCCCTGATTTGAACTGGACTGGACTGCTACCGCCATGAAAAACAAACCCGAACTCGAAGCCGCCGATGTCAAGAAGATCGCTGCGGCGGCCGAGGCCGAAGCCCTCAAAAACCAATGGGCGGTCACGATTGCCATCGTGGACGATGGTGGGCATCTGCTGTCCCTTCAGCGCCTGGATGGGGCCGCTCCGGTGTCGTCCCACATCGCTCCCGGGAAGGCCCGCACGGCCGCGCTGGGACGCCGTGAAAGCAAGGTCTACGAAGACATCGTCAACGGTGGCCGTACCGCGTTTCTGAGTGCTCCATTCATCGACGGCCTGCTGGAAGGCGGCGTGCCCATCATGAAGGACGGCCAGTGCCTGGGTGCAGTGGGGGTGAGTGGCGTGAAATCGACGGAAGACGCGCAAATCGCCAAGGCAGGCATCGCCGCATTGGGCCTTTGAATCGGCGGTGGTCGGGATGCCCAGCCAATGCCGTAGTGGGCATGACGCGCGGCAGACACCGGATCCGCATGGCATATAAAAAAACCGGCCTGTAGGGCCGGTTTTGTTTTTGGGGTGGTGAGAAAAAAAGCCTGGCTACGCGGGCAACCCGTTGGCTGGCAAATACGACCCTTCAGGCACTGAGGTGCCCTGGAGTCGCCCCACGATGAAACCTATTTGGTCAGAATCAGTTTGCCCAGTTTGGTGGCCTGCAGGCGGTAGACCGAACCGTTGTGGCAGATGGCCACGGTCTTCTGGCCTTTGAGCAACTCCCGGCTATCGACAGCCGGTGCGGAGCTTGCCAGATGCGCGGCGCCGGACGGCTCGCGCTCCTGAAAGACGGCGGAGCCGAAAAAAGACGAAGAAGGCAGGGCGTTGAGACTGGCGTGCATGAGAAATCCTCTGTGCTTTGCGATTGAGTTAATGATAACCATTCTCAATTGTTAGTCAAGTGACGCGCTCGCCTATCTTGTAAATATTTATCACTGGGGCTCGGTCACGAACCCGATCTTGCGCACGCCCGCCCGCTGGGCGGCAGACATGGCCTGTGCCACGCGCTCATAGCGCACCTCCTTGTCGCCACGGATGTGCAGATCGGGTTGCGGATCCTTGACCGCTTCGGCCTTGAGGCGGGGTTCGAGCTCGTCGTCGCTGATCGTCAGTTCGTTCCAGTGGTATTTGCCATCGGCGGTGACACTGAGGCGGATGGTCTCGGGCTTGACGTCTTCGCGCTGATTGGAGGCACGTGGCAAGTCCACCGGCACGGCGTGCTTCATCACTGGCACCGTGATGATGAAGATGATGAGCAGCACCAGCATGACGTCCACCAGCGGCGTCATGTTGATTTCGTTCATCACCTCGTCGGAGTCGTCCTGGGTTCCGAAAGACATGGTTTTCAGCCCTTCTTGATCGGCAGCACCTTGGCTTGTTCGCCAGGGGCGCTGACGCGTGCGCCCGTCACGAAGTAGGCGTGCAGGTCATGCGCGAAGCTGTTCAGGTTGTTCAGAATGGACTTGTTGCCCCGCACCAGCGCGTTGTAGCCCAGCACGGCAGGAATCGCCACGGCCAAGCCGAGGGCCGTCATGATCAGTGCCTCGCCGATCGGGCCGGCCACCTTGTCGATGGTCGATTGGCCCGAAGTGCCGATCGCCACCAGCGCGTGGTAGATGCCCCAGACGGTGCCGAACAGGCCGATGAACGGAGCGGTCGAGCCGACCGAGGCCAGCACGGCCAGGCCCGATTGCACGCGGGCCGTGAACTCGTCGATGCAGTTGCGCAGGCTGCGCGTGACCCAGTCGCTTACATCCAGGCTGTCATGCAGATGCGCCTTGGTATTGCGGTGGTGCGCCGTGGCTTCGCGTCCTTCCAGGGCCAGATGGCGGAAGGGGTTGGCAGGGTCGTCGCCGAGCTTGCTCAGGCCGGCGGCGAAGTCTTCGCTATGCCAGAAATCACGTGCACCACGCGCATGTTTCTTGAAGCGGAAGATGTCCATCGCCTTGATCAGGATGACGATCCAGGAGGCCAGAGACATGCCGAGCAACAGCACGGCAACAGCGCGGGTGACAAAGTCACCCTGGATCCAAACGTTGGCAATGCCGAAATGCGATTCCATGAAAACTCCTGAAAATTATTCGAGAACAAAATTGACGGGGACCAGGTTCCACATGGTCTCGGGCTCGCCGTTGCGTTTGCCCGGCACGAAGCGCCAGCGCATCACGGCGTCCTGCGCCTGGCGGTCCAGCCGGTCGAAGCCGCTGGACTTGTTGATTTCCACCTTCTGCGGAAGCCCGTCCGTGCCGATGAGCACACGCAACACGACCTTGCCTTGTTCACCCAGCCGCTTGCTGATGGCGGGGTAGGTCGGCCTGGGATTGTTCAGGTAGGCCGCATCGCTGGAAGGCAACTCGATCTTGGGAGGGGCTGGCGGCGCGGGAGGAGCGGGCGGCGGTGCAGGGGGCGCCATGGGTGCCGCGATGGGGGGCGCAGGCGGCTGGGGTTCGGTAATCCCGGTGGGCGCATTGGGCGCAGGCGTGGGGTCGGGAATGGCCACCGGCATGGGCGCCGGACGCGGGGCAGGCGCTTTGGGGGCTGGTTTTGGCGGAGGCGGCGGCGCCGGCTTGGGTGGCGGTGGAACGGGTGGAGCAGGGGGCGCTGGCGGCGTGATGAATTCGCTCAGTACCTCGGCAGGCACGATGACCTCTGCGGCTTTGCGCAGCAGCCCCGACTGCAGTGCCCACAACCCGGCCACGTGCAGCAGCACGACGGAGCCTGCGATCACGGCGTTGCGGCTCACACCCCGTGAGGAGCCATATCGATCAAATTGGGACATAAAAATGATAGCTGCCAACGCCCACAGGACAAGCGCCAGATGCCTAGAAGGCCAAGTTACTTACGGAAGATCCACCACACGGAGCCGATGACGAGAATCAGGCTGCCTGCGAGGGTTGAGAGCAGTTCCATGCTTTGCTTTCCAGGATGGAGTTGGCAAGCTGGATCGTCTGCGAGGCGATCTCTTTGTGCAGCGCGGCGACCGGATGCGAAACGCTGCATTGGGCCACGACATCCCGTGCGCAGCTTTCGCAACGGCCGCATTGGGTGGCCACGCCCAGCTCGAACTGGATCTCGTCGAAACTCATGCCAGCATGTGCATGGCGTGCAATTTCGCGGTCAGAAACCCGGTGGCAGACACAAACGATCATGGTGCAGGCAGTGTTGGCTGGCTGTTGACAATGGGGTATTATAAATGCGAATTCATCGCATTTGCAATCCTTTGGTTTCTTGCTTGTTGAAAAGCAGTGGATTGACACACCGGCAGCACATGGGTTCCCGGTGGCCCAGGCGAAAAAAAGCCGGCAGTGGTGCCGGCTTCGTTTTTCATTCGCCGCCTGCTGAACGTGCAGACGATGGAATGCTTACTTCACGTGTTTACCGATCAGGCCAGCCATTTCGAACATGGAAACCTGGGGCTTGCCGAACACTTCCTTGAGCTTGGCGTCGGCATTGATCATGCGCTTGTTGCTGGCGTCTTGCAGGTCGTTGGCCTTGATGTAGACCCACAGCTTGCTGATGATCTCGGTGCGGGGCAAGGGCGTGGAGCCCACGACGGCAGCCAGGGCAGGGCTGGGCGTAAGGGCTTTCATGAAAGCGGCGTTCGGGGTGCGCTTCTTCGCGGGAGCTGCGGCCTTGGCTTCGGAGGCCGGCGCTTTCTTTGCAGTTGCCATGTTGGGTTTTCCTTGTTGGAAGTGAAATATCGTCACCAGCGAAAACCTGCTTCTCCACTGGCCCGCAGATGCTACTGGGAAAAAAACGCGTTTCCAAGCGAGGCAGGGCTTTTTTTTGCCTCCATTTG
The DNA here is from genome assembly GCF_057543315.1 of Acidovorax sp. KPB24-07. Classification (NCBI taxonomy): domain Bacteria; kingdom Pseudomonadati; phylum Pseudomonadota; class Betaproteobacteria; order Burkholderiales; family Comamonadaceae; genus Acidovorax; species Acidovorax sp. KPB24-07. The sequence continues at coordinate 53,142 of NZ_BAAJYS010000006.1, read as the reverse complement.
TTGCTTGGCTACCGCGCAAGCGCCACGGTGCTGGCGCCCGTCACCGCCATTGCAATGGGATGCGCACGATCTTCGGTGGCGCATCGGCTGCGATCTCAGCGCGATCGCCGCGAGACGAAAATGGCCGCGACCGCGGACAGGATCAACGCGCAGGCGCCCCATTCGCCGGCGGTCAGATGCTCGCCAGCGATGGCGCTGCCGAGCAGCAAGGCAATGAGCGGGTTGACGAAGGCGTAACTCGATGCCAGTGCCGGCGTCGCATGGCGCAGCAGATAAAGGTAGGCGCTGAATCCCACCAGCGAGCCCAGCGTCACCAGGTAGAGCCATGCCAGCAAGGCTTCGGGTCGCGGCGGCCACGCGGGCTTCTCGCCCAGCGCCAGGGAGACGGCCATCAGCACAGCGCCTCCGCACAGCATTTCGCTGGCGAAACCACTGGCTCCGTCGGCCAGCGGAAAGCGCGTGGTGGACAGCACAGACCCCAAAGACCAGCACAAGGTCGCCGCGAGGATGCAGACCATGCTGAGAGGGGATGCGGAAAAGCTGGCACCTTGCACCAGTACCAACACACCCAGGGCCCCCAGCAGCATGCCCACCGTCTCGCCACGGGTCGGACGCCTTCCCCACAAGAGTCCCCATGCGGCGATCATCATCGGCACCACGGCCACGCAGGCTGCGATGAGGCCGGAGCCGACGTGCACGCTGGCGGTGGCCGTTAGCCCCATCCCGCCGCCCAGCATCAGAGCGCCGACGATGAGGGCATGCATCCATTGCCGCTTCGTCGGCAGCTTCGGTGCGCTGCCGCTTTGGGGCTTGCGCCACGCCACCCATGCCATCAGCAGTGTGCCTGCAGCGAGAAAGCGGGTGCCCATCTGGAAAAACGGTGGAAAGCTTTTGAGGGCCAGCTGGATGGCCAGATAGGTCGAGCCCCAGATGAGATAGCAGGCCAAAAGGGCCAGGAGCAGCACCGTGGGGAGGCTGCGTGCAGCAGGGCTGGCGGGGGAGGTGGAAAGTGAAGTCATGCCGCAAATGCTATGCAGGCTGAGCGTGCTTTTCCATGGCATTTGAAAGGCTGGAAATATAGATTGCCTTTGTTTCAATGGTTAAATACCACCATGACCGACGTTTCTCAATTGGATGCGCACGACAGCAGAATCCTTGCTGAATTGCAGCAGGATGCCCGCATTTCGATGGCCGAACTGGGCCGCCGGGTGCACCTCAGCCAGCCTGCAGTGACCGAGAGGGTTCGCAAACTGGAAGCTTCGGGGGTGATCCGGGGCTACGGCGTTCGTCTGGATTACGCCCGTTTGGGCTATGGCATTCGCGCCATCATCCGCGTGGGCCGGGCGGAATATGCCCGGGTGGTTCGACTGATCGAAGAGACGCCCGAGGTCTTGAATGCCTACAACGTCACGGGGGAAGACAGCTGGGTTCTGGAAATCGCAGTGATCGATGTCAGCCATCTGGATGCTGTAGTGACGGGGTTCTGCCTGCTGGCGGAAACCTCCACGTGCATCGTGCTCAACGCCCCTCGCGAGCACGCGCAGGTGTTGCCGGCGCGGCGCGAAAGCATCAAGCCCCCCATCCGCAAAGTGACAGGGCGTTAGCCCCTGGAGCAGAAGGCGGAATCAATGCCGAGGTGATTGCGAGTCCATCGCTTTGGCATTGGCTTCGGATGAACGCTGGCGCACTGAAGATTTTTCAGGAAGCGTGGCCAGGACGACGCTGGCGATCGCAATACCGAAAGCGATCAGTTGAACCGGGGCAAGGCGCTCTCCGAGCACCAGTACCCCCACCAACGCCGCGCTGATGGGCAACATCACGGTAAAGACGCCGCCTTGTGCAGCAGGCACCGCCTTGAGCCCCGTCATCCACAGCCACACGGTCCACATGCTCGCGGCCAGTGCGTAGAAGACGAGCAACGTCCAAAGACCGGGTGTGAGGCTGGCAAAGTCAAAATGCCATGCTGCGTACAGTCCCATGGGGGTTGCCAGCGCGAATCCCCAAAGGTTGATCAACGAAGTGATTCGGCGCGGCCCCAGCGTGCCCGTCAGTTTCTTGCCGATGACCGAATAGGCTGCCTCGCACAGAACGGCGCCCAGCAAGAGCAATTGCCCAAGCCAAACCAGATTGGGAGCGTTTTCGCCCTCATGCCGGGAATTTAATTGGGTGTGATGCTCTGAATTTGATAGCGAAAAGAGCGCGATGCCGACGACGGCGCACCCGACCGCGATCCAGGTCCGCGCAGAGACCTTTTCCTTCAGGAAGAACCAGCTCATGACTGCCACTGCGGCAGGTATTCCGGCCATCGTCACCCCTGCCGATACGGCGCTGGTGAGACTCACGCCCGAGATCATGCAAAGGGTGAAGAGGAAGTTACCCAGAAAAGACTCGAGAAACAGCAGGCGCCGCACCTGCGGTGTCATCGGGCCCTCATCCGCCGGTTTCTTGAGCCAGTGGATCATTCCCAATCCCCCAATGCCGAACCGCATCCAGGCCAGCAGGAAGACCGGTAGCGCGGCCGCCAGTGGCTTGGACAAGGCGACATAGCTGCCCACGAGCGACATGCTCAATGCAAGGCAGAGATAGGCGATGGGGCGGCTTGGCATGTTCGCGTGTTGGCTAGACTTTGCGGGTAGTACCCTGGAGCGCGCCATCATGCCCGACGAAACCCTTCATCCTTTTTCACGCTACGTTTTTGTCTATGGCACCTTGCGCCGTGGTGGCAGCAATGACATCACCCGTTTGACGCCCCGCGCGACCTTCCTGGGGGAGGCCACCGTCTGCGGAACGCTGTACGACCTCGGTGCCTATCCCGGCATTGCGCTGCATTTGGCGGACGTGCGGGAGCCGGGCGATTTTTCGGTGCACGGGGAGGTCTATGCGATTTCGCCCGAACTGGAGATCCAGTTGGACGAAATCGAGGGGCTGCTGCCCAAACCCAATGGCGAGTACGAAAAACGGGAGATCTCGGTCTCTGTCGGAGGGCAGGAACTGGAATGCCTGGTGTATGAAATCAATTCCGAATACTTGAAGAACGCCACCCGGATCGTGCATGGCGACTGGATGACCGATCGCCAAACCTGATTTTTGTATCGCAAAATTTGATTTTCACATTACAAAAATACATGATGCTGCGCTGCGGAAAAATTTCTTGATATGAGAAATTAAATTTCGCAATAAGAGATGGTGTGAATAAGTTGTTGATTTAAAACAATAAATTTTATCTCTTATATAAGACATAAGAGCTTGATCAAGTCTTGTACAAGACTTAAAGTGATCTCCAAGGGCGGCCTCTTGCAGCCCGGCTTATCAACCAACCCACGGAGTGACTTATGCCGCAATCCTTCAATGAACAGCTCAGCCGCGAACAGCAAATTGCCGCCCTTGAAAAAGACTGGGCACAGAACCCGCGTTGGAAGGGCATCAAGCGCGGCTACAGCGCTGCGGATGTTGTTCGTCTTCGGGGCTCCTTCCAGGTGGAATACACGCTGGCACGGCGTGGTGCCGAAAAACTGTGGGGTTTGGTCAACAACGAACCTTATGTGAACTGCCTGGGCGCGCTCACGGGAGGCCAGGCCATGCAGCAAGTCAAGGCCGGCATCAAGGCGATCTACCTGTCGGGCTGGCAGGTCGCGGCAGACAACAATGAATACGCGGCGATGTACCCCGACCAGTCGCTGTATCCCGTCGATTCGGTGCCGAAGGTGGTGGAGCGCATCAACAACGCTTTCACCCGCGCCGATGAAATTCAGTGGTCCAAAGGGGCCAATCCTGGCGACGCAGGCTTTGTCGACTACTACGCGCCCATCGTGGCCGACGCGGAGGCAGGCTTCGGTGGCGTGTTGAACGCTTACGAGTTGATGAAGGCCATGATCCGCGCGGGGGCCGGCGGTGTGCATTTCGAAGATCAGTTGGCGTCTGTGAAGAAGTGTGGCCACATGGGCGGCAAGGTGCTGGTTCCCACCCAGGAGGCAGTGCAGAAGTTGATTGCTGCACGCATGGCTGCAGACGTCTACGGCGTGCCGACCCTGGTGATCGCGCGGACCGATGCGGAGGCCGCCGACCTGATCACGAGCGATTACGACGCCAATGACAAGCCGTTCCTGACGGGTGAGCGCACGGCCGAAGGTTTCTACAAGACCAAGAAGGGCTTGGATCAGGCCATCAGCCGCGCCGTTGCGTATGCGGATTACGCGGATCTGGTGTGGTGCGAGACGGGCACGCCGGACTTGGAGTTCGCGAAGAAGTTTGCGGATGCCGTGCATGCCAAGCATCCCGGCAAACTGTTGGCGTACAACTGTTCGCCATCATTCAACTGGAAGAAGAACCTCGACGATGCCACCATCGCCAAGTTCCAGCGCGAATTGGGCGCCATGGGCTACAAGTACCAGTTCATCACGCTGGCCGGCATACACAGCATGTGGTTCAACATGTTCGATCTGGCGCAGGATTATGTGAAGCGCGGCATGTCGGCCTATGTCGAGAAGGTGCAGGAGCCTGAATTCGCGGCACGCGAGCGTGGCTACACCTTCGTGTCGCACCAGCAAGAAGTGGGCACCGGTTATTTCGACGACGTGACCACGGTGATCCAGAGTGGCAAATCCAGCGTGACGGCACTCACGGGTTCGACCGAAGAAGAGCAGTTCCACTGACCTGGCGCTGTCGATGGGCCTGGGGCGTCAAGGCCCCAGGCTTTTTCCATTGGGGGCAGGTTAGAATCCCGCGACCACCCATCAGCACAAGAGCGAGAAAGGCACATCTGGTTATGACACCGCGAACTACAACGGAGATGTTGACCGGCCTTTAAGGCTGCCTGTTCGCGCCTGCACAGATTTGCACTCTTCTTCCAAAAGCGCGGACTTCGTTCCGCGCTTTTTGCTTTGTGGCACCGCGCGCCACCCCCTCGACAAGGATTCTTCAATGATTCAGATCACGCTCCCCGACAATTCTCAACGCGAATATCCTGGCCCGGTGACGGTGGCAGAGGTGGCCCAGTCCATCGGTCCAGGACTGGCCAAGATGACGGTGGCAGGCAAAGTGGATGGGCGCTTGGTGGATGCCAGCGATGTGATCGACCACGATGCCCGCCTGCAAATCATCACGCCGCGCGATGAGGAAGGCGTGGAGATCATCCGCCACTCCTGCGCTCACTTGGTCGGCCACGCCGTAAAGCAACTCTATCCGACGGCCCGGATGGTCATTGGCCCCGTCATCGACGAAGGCTTTTACTACGACATCGCCTATGAGCGCCCCTTCACGCCCGACGACATCGCTGCCATCGAGCAGCGCATGAAGGAGCTGATTGCGCAGGACTACGACGTGATCAAGAAGATGACCCCGCGGGACGAGGTGATCGAGGTGTTCAAGGCGCGTGGGGAAGACTACAAGCTGCGCCTTGTGGAGGACATGCCCGAAGAGAAGGCCATGGGTCTGTACTACCACCAGGAGTACGTGGACATGTGCCGTGGCCCCCACGTGCCCAACACGCGATTCCTGAAAGTCTTCAAGCTGACCCGGGTGTCCGGTGCGTACTGGCGTGGCGATGCCAAGAACGAGCAATTGCAGCGCGTCTACGGTACTGCGTGGGCCGACAAGAAAGACTTGGATGCATACGTCAAACGCATCGAGGAGGCCGAAAAAACGCGATCACCGCCGCCTCGGCAGAGAGCTGGACCTGTTCCACATCGACGAGCACTCGCCCGGTACCGTTTTCTGGCACCCCAAAGGTTGGACGATCTGGCAGGGCGTCGAACAGTACATGCGTCAGGTGTATCGCGACAACGGCTATCAGGAGGTGAAAGGCCCGCAAATCCTGGACAAGCACCTGTGGGAAAAAACGGGGCACTGGGACAAGTACCGCGAGAACATGTTCACGACGGAGAGCGAAAAGCACGACTACGCGCTCAAACCGATGAACTGCCCTGGGCACATCCTGATCTTCAACCAAGGCGTTAAGAGCTATCGCGATCTGCCTTTGCGCTTCGGCGAGTTCGGTCAGTGCCATCGCAATGAGCCGACGGGCGGCCTGCATGGAATCATGCGCGTGCGTGCGTTCACCCAGGATGATGGACACATCTTCTGCACCGAAGAGCAGATCCAGCAGGAGTGCATCAACTTCACGACGCTGCTGCAAAAGGTCTATAAAGACTTTGGCTTCACCGACATCATCTACAAAGTCGCCACGCGTCCCGAAAAGCGCATCGGCTCCGAAGAAAGCTGGGACAAGGCAGAGAATGCACTGATTGAAAGCCTGAAAGCCTCTGGCTGCGACTATCAAATCGCCGTTGGTGACGGCGCTTTCTACGGCCCCAAGCTGGAGTACACCTTGCGCGATGCCATTGGCCGTCACTGGCAATGCGGCACCATTCAGGTCGATCCTTCCATGCCTGAGCGGCTGGGTGCCGAATACGTGGGAGAAGATGGTGCCCGGCATCGCCCCATCGTTTTGCACCGTGCCATCGTTGGCAGCCTGGAACGCTTCATCGGAATTCTGATCGAACAGCACGCAGGCGCATTGCCAGTCTGGTTGGCTCCAGTGCAGGTGGCCGTGCTGAACATCACGGGTGCACAGGACGATTACTGTCGTGAAATCGCCGCAAAGCTTCAAAAAGCACTGCCGAATCAAGACCTTAGGGTGGCGCTTGACCTGCGTAACGAAAAGATTACGTATAAAATACGAGAGCATTCGTTGCAAAAGCTGCCTTACATCATCGTCGCCGGTGAGAAAGAAAAGGCAGCAGGAGCTGTCGCAGTGCGCGCCCGGGGCAATCGAGACCTCGGTGTGATGTCCCTCGAAGCGTTCGTAGCGCTCATCGCCCAGGACATCGCTTCTAAAGCTTGATTTGGTGTCAAACTTGGCTTTAGCCCGCGTGAGCTGTGCGGTACTCGCTACGTTATCCGTAGCATTTTGATTGAAGGAAAATAGCCATCGCTACTGAATTTCGTGATCGTCGCCAGCGCGAAGAGCGCAAGCACCGCCTGAACCGTGAAATCATGGCCGCTGAGGTTCGCCTCTCCGGTCCTGAGAACGAGCCGCTCGGGGTCGTGAGCCTCATGGAAGCCCTCCGCATGGCGGGCGAGCTGGATGTGGACTTGGTGGAGATTGCCGCCACGGCCAACCCTCCCGTGTGTCGCCTGATGGACTATGGCAAGTTCAAGTATCAGGAGCAAAAAACGCGCGGCAGAGGCCAAGGCCAAGCAGACGGTCATCGAGATCAAGGAAATCAAATTCCGTCCCGGTACGGATGATGGTGACTACAACATCAAAATGCGCAACATTCGCCGCTTCCTGGCGGAGGGTGACAAATGCAAGATCACCCTGCGCTTTCGCGGCCGGGAGATCACCCATCAGGAATTGGGCTTGGCCTTGCTCAATCGCATTCGCGATGATTTGGGTGACACCATCCTGATCGAGCAGTTTCCCAAGCTCGAAGGCCGGCAAATGATCATGATGATCGCGCCGGGCAAGAAAAAGCCCGCTGGCAAACCTGCAGCGGAAGGCGCTACCACCACTGCTTGAGGTGGCTGGTGGGCCAAGTGGTTAAGTGAATTGACCGGGCCAGCCTCAAGGCTGGCTCGGGCATAGGGGCCGCGCAAGCGGCACCGAACGGCAGGCCAAGGCTTGCCGTCAAAAAGTGACTCGGGGCCAACAAGGTTGCGGATCGGTTCGCAAACGCCTCGCGAGCACAAACAAAAGGAGCATTCACATGCCCAAAATGAAGACCAAGAGCAGCGCGAAAAAGCGTTTCCGCGTTCGTCCCGGTGGCACCGTCAAGCGCGGTCAAGCCTTCAAGCGTCACATCTTGACGAAGAAGACCACCAAGAATAAGCGCCATCTGCGTGGTGCAGTTTCTGTGCATGAGACCAATATGGGCTCCATTGCACAAATGCTGCCTGGTGCTGGCCTTTAACAACGACGAACAAGGAGTACTCACATGCCTCGCGTCAAACGTGGTGTAACGGCCCGTGCCCGTCACAAGAAAGTTCTGGCCCTTGCAAAGGGTTTCCGTGGTCGCCGCGGTAATGTTTTCCGTATCGCCAAACAGGCGGTAATGAAGGCTGGGCAGTATGCCTACCGTGACCGCCGCACCAAGAAGCGCGTGTTCCGCCAACTGTGGATCGCCCGTATCAACGCCGCTTCGCGCGAATTGGGTCTGACCTACAGCCAATTCACGAACGGCCTGAAGAAGGCTGCCATTGAGATCGACCGCAAGATGCTGGCCGACCTCGCGGTGCACGACAAGGCTGCCTTCGGCAGCATCGTGGAGCAAGTCAAGGCCAAGCTGGCTGCTGCTTGAGTTCACGACTGGTAGCTATCTTATTGATAGCTGCTTGCGCAATAAACGCAAGGGCTAGGGCTTGAAAAGGCACTAGCCCTTGTTCATTTCCAAGAGACGATGAGAGCTGGTATGAACGAGTTGGACTCCCTGGTCGAAAGCGCGCGGAACCTGTTCGCGCAAGCCGTCACCCCTGCCGATCTGGAAAATGCCAAGGCGCAGTTTCTGGGCAAGTCGGGGCGAGTGACAGAGCTCATGAAAGGCATGGCCCAGCTGTCTGTTGAGGAAAAGAAATCTCGCGGTGCCGCCATCAATGTTGCCAAGCAGGCCATTGAAGCGTCCCTGAACGCAAGCCGAAAAGCGTTGGCAGATGCCGAGCTGGAAGCACAATTGCAGGCGGAATCGTTGGATGTCACCTTGCCCGGTCGTCAACGGGGGCAAGGTGGGTTGCATCCCGTGTCCTTGACCCTGGGGCGCATCGAGGGCATTTTCGGCTCGATGGGTTTTGACGTGGCCGAGGGGCCCGAGATTGAGTCCGACTGGTTCAATTTCACGGCGTTGAATACGCCTGAAGACCATCCGGCGCGCTCCATGCACGACACGTTCTATGTCGAGGGCGGCACAGCCACCGCTCCGAACCTGTTGCGCACCCATACCAGCCCCATGCAGATCCGCCATGCCGTTCAGCATGTCAAAAAACACCGCGCCTTGATCGACTCGGGCCAGGCCATGCCGGAGATCCGCGTCATTGCCCCGGGCCGTACATACCGGGTGGACAGCGATGCCACGCACTCACCCATGTTCCACCAATGCGAAGGCCTGTGGATCGGCGAGAACGTGAGCTTCAAGGATCTGAAGGTCGTCTTCACCGACTTCTGCCGTACTTTCTTTGAAAGCGATGATTTGGTCTTGCGCTTTCGGCCCAGCTTTTTCCCTTTCACCGAGCCCAGTGCCGAAATAGACATCCAGTTCCAGACGGGCCCTTTGGCCGGGCGTTGGCTTGAAGTGGCGGGCTCCGGACAAGTGCATCCGAACGTGGTCCGGAACATGGGCCTCGATCCAGAAAAATACATCGGCTTTGCGTTCGGCATGGGGCCTGACCGGCTGACGATGCTGCGCTATGGGGTCAATGATTTGCGCCTCTTCTTTGATGGCGACATTCGTTTTCTTTCGCAGTTCCAGTAAACCGCACGCCGCGTTCCACACAGGCGGCCCACCTAACGAGGGCTGCTGCGCTCAAGAATCACCGAAGACTGAATATGCAATTTCCAGAATCCTGGCTGCGCGAGTTCTGCAATCCTCCACTTTCGACCAAAGAATTGGCCGAGACACTGACCATGGCAGGGCTCGAAGTGGAAGAGCTGCAGCCTGTGGCGCCTCCTTTCACGAAGATCGTGGTGGGAGAAATCAAGGAGGCGGTGCAGCATCCAAATGCTGATCGCCTGCGCGTTTGCCAGGTCGATACGGGGCAGGGTGCTTTGCTCAACATCGTGTGTGGTGCGCCCAATGCACGCGTCGGTATCAAAGTGCCTTGCGCGCTTGTCGGTGCGGAGTTGCCTCCCGGGGAGGATGGCAAACCGTTCTTGATCAAGGTGGGCAAGCTTCGCGGTGTGGAAAGCCAGGGCATGCTGTGCTCCGCCAGGGAGTTGAAGCTCTCGGAAGACCATGGAGGCCTTTTGGAACTGGCGGCCGATGCTCCGCTCGGGCAGGACATTCGGACTCATCTGAACCTGGACGACACCCTGTTCACCCTCAAGCTCACGCCCAATCTGGCACATGCCTTGAGCGTTTACGGCATCGCGCGTGAAGTCTCTGCCCTGACTGGAGCGCCGCTGAAGCCGCTGCAGTTTCCGGCGGTACCGGTGGGTCATGGCGACGTTTTGCCAGTCAAGATCAGCGCCTCGGATCTGTGTGGGCGATTCTCGGGACGTATCGTTCGCAACATCAACACGCAGGCTGCGACTCCGCAGTGGATGCTGGACCGGCTCGCACGTTGCGGGCAGCGAAGCGTCTCCCCGTTGGTCGATATTTCCAACTATGTGATGTTCGAGCTGGGCCGCCCCTCTCACATTTTCGATCTGGACAAAATTCACGGCCCCCTGGATGTGCGTTGGGCGCGTGCGGGCGAAGAGCTCAAATTGCTGAATGGCAACACCGTCGCCCTCGATGAAAAGGTGGGCGTCATTGCGGATGCAAGCCAGGTCGAATCGTTGGCGGGCATCATGGGGGGCGATGCGACGGCCGTGTCGAACGACACTCGCCATATCTACATCGAAGCGGCTTTCTGGTGGCCCAAGGCCGTGGCTGGCCGCTCGCGCCGCTATAACTTCTCGACCGATGCCGGACATCGTTTCGAACGTGGCGTGGATCCGAGCCAGACCGTGGAACACATTGAGCGCATCACCCAGTTGGTGATTGACATCTGCGGCACACCTGAGACCGTTTGCGGTCCGATGGACGACCAGTGTCCGAACGTGCCTGAAGCCAAGCCCGTCACGCTCCGCGTTGCCAGGGCCGTCAAGGTGATCGGCATGCCATTGACGCAAGAGCAGTGTGCCGATGCGCTTAAGCGCCTGGGACTGCCGGTGACTTCCGGCGAGGGCACATTGACGGTGCTGCCGCCGCCCTATCGATTCGATCTCGCGATCGAGGAAGATCTCATCGAGGAAGTGGCTCGCATGGTGGGCTACCAGCAATTGCCTACCACGCCGCCGCTGGCGCCCATCACGCCCAAGCTGCGTGCCGAAGAACGTCGGGGGCCTTTTGCCGTGCGTCGTGCACTGGCGGGACTTGGATACCAGGAAACCATCAATTTCAGCTTTGTGGAAGAGCATTGGGAGCACGAACTGGCGGGCAATCCACAGCCCATCCGGTTGTTGAATCCCATTGCCAGCCAGATGAGCGTGATGCGCTCTTCGCTGTTGGGCTCCTTGCTGCAGGTCTTGAAGTTCAACCTGGATCGCAAGGCGTCGCGCGTGCGGGTTTTCGAGTTGGGCCGGGTCTTTCTGCGCGATGCGTCCGTTGCGGAGTCTGATACCACGGTAGAGGGTTTCCATCAGCCCATGCGCGTGGCTGGACTTGCATATGGCGCATCCGACGTCCTCCAATGGGGACGCAAAGAGCAAGGGGTGGATTTCTTCGATGCCAAAGGCGATGTCGAGGCGCTGCTTGCTCCCCTGAAGCCCGTTTTTGAGCCTGCAACGCACACTGCCATGCACCCTGGCCGCTGTGCCCGCGTGCTGCTGAATGGCCAAGCCATTGGGTTCATTGGAGAGCTGCATCCTCGGTGGCGCCAGTCCTGGGAGCTTCCCCAGGCCCCAGTCATGTTTGAGCTGGAACTCGATGCGGTCATGCAGCGGCAGGTCCCTCATTTTCATGCAGTGGCCAAGCATCAAGCGGTAGAGCGGGATCTGGCCGTGGTGGTTGCCGAGCGGATCACGCACGCTGATGTGATGGCAGCCATTCAGGCTGCCGTGCCTCCCACACGGCTTCGCGCGGCGGTGCTGTTTGATGTGTTCCGGCCCAAGCCTTTGCGTGATGGCGAAGCCTCTGTTGGTGGTCTCGCCAGCGGTGAAAAGAGCTTGGCCGTGCGCCTGACGCTGGGGGCTGATGGCGCCACGCTGACGGATGCTGAAATCGAAGCGACGATTCAGTCGGTGGTCGAACAACTGTCGAGCCGTACCGGTGCGAGGTTGCGGTGATGACGATGCTGAACGGGAGCGCTGACGTGATGGAATTTGCGGTAGAAAGCCTGGAAACCCCTGCGTTGACGAAGGCGCAGCTGGCGGACCTTCTGTTCGACCACATTGGTCTGAATAAACGCGAATCGAAAGACATGATCGATGCTTTTTTCGATCTGATTGCGCAGCGCCTGGTGGATGGTCAAGACGTGAAGCTGTCGGGCTTCGGTAACTTTCAGATCCGTACCAAAGCCCCGAGACCGGGGCGAAATCCCCGCACGGGCGAGGCGATTCCGATTCAGGCCCGCCGTGTCGTGACTTTCCATGCCAGCAGCAAGCTCAAGGAGCAGATCCAGAACGCGGGCGCTGCTGGCTGAAGCACTGTCTCTTTCCCGCCTGCCACTGAACGGAAGTGGCTGGCGCCTTTGTTCCGGCTGCAGTACGCTGCTTGTTTATTCGCTAGAAACCGCGTCCCATGGGCACACCGCTTCCCCCCATCCCGGCCAAACGGTATTTCACCATTGGAGAGGTGGCCGCGCTCTGTGGCGTCAAACCGCACGTACTGCGCTATTGGGAGCAGGAGTTCACGCAGCTTCGGCCCATGAAGCGCAGGGGAAACCGCCGCTACTACCAGCACCACGAGGTGCTCATGATCCGTCGTATCCGGGACCTTCTGTACGAGCAAGGCTTCACGATCAGCGGAGCGCGCAATCGCCTGCAAGAGGGCGATTCGTTGTCGCCGGAGTTGGATGGCAGCTCCTCTTTTGCTCTGCAAACGGCACATGGGGCCGACTTGTCGAGCCCATCGGCGACTTTGTCCTCGATTGCGCTTTTGGATACACAGATCCTGCGGCGGGAATTATTTGAAATTCGTGCGCTGCTTTCCTTGAACTGAGTTTTTTTTGTGCATATAATCTAAGTCTTGTCGGCGTGTAGCGCAGCCTGGTAGCGCACTTGCATGGGGTGCAAGGGGTCGCGAGTTCGAATCCCGCCACGCCGACCATTTATAAAAAAATCAACGGGCTATCGCCAAAAGCGGTAGCCCGTTTTTTTCTTTGTCTTGCAGCATGCACTGGCTGCATGGGCTTTGCGGGATCTCACAGCCCCAAAGCCCACCTCCCCATTTTTCCTTTGCACCTGCGTTCACCGTTTCTGATTCAGTAGCCGCTGGGGCGCTCTGTGGCCTCATGCTGGTAAAGGGCACGCCAGGAAGTCTGGCTGGGCTTTGAGCCGCTCCCATACCTTTGCGAAGGATTCATCAACCAAGCCGTAGAAAGCTCGCGAAACGTTCAGCAATGCCGGCGTCGCTTCGCACTACGCTTGGCCCCCTACAAAAAAAGGGAGGGCATGGATGAACGATCGGGTGATATGGCCGGCGAGCATGGGCGCGCTGAACCGTTTCGAGGCGCATGGCTGGAGAGTGCACGCGACACAGGAGGTTTCATACGAAGTGCGACAGATCGACGGCATCTTCAGGCTCGATGCCCTCGAATTGATCACCTGCGGCAGGGCACAGCCTGGTTTGCGCCAAGCCCTCGTGATCGATGCGCACGTGGACCAACTTTATGGCGAAGAGATGCGCGCCTACTATGCTCACCATGGAGTAGACGTTTCCATCCTGAGCCTTTCCGTTTCGGAAGAAACGAAAGACTTGGATACGGCCATGACAATCGCTCGCCACCTCGAATCGGCAGGGGTGCTGCGCCGTTCTGAGCCCGTGGTTGCCATTGGCGGTGGTGTGTTGCTGGACCTCGTCGGTTTTGCGGCGGGGCTGTATCGGCGAGGAATTCCCTACGTCAAGGTTCCTACCAACGCGATGGCGCTGTGGGATGCCGCGGTCGGTATCAAGACCGCCGTGAATGCAATGGATCGTCGCAACCGCCTGGGTTCATACCATGCGCCTACCGTTGCCTTGCTGGATCGCAGCTTTTTGTCGACGGTGGAGTCCCGCGAGCTCTCCAATGGGATGGGAGAGTTGCTCAAGCTCGCGGTGATCAAGAGCCCTCGGTTGTTCGACCTGCTGGAGCGGCACTCCGAGATGCTGCTGCTGACCCGCTTTCAGGATGCGATCGTCGCTCCAGAGGTCATCGGTCTGGCGGTGGAGGGCATGCTGGAAGAGTTGGCTCCCAACCTGTGGGAGCTCACGCTGGACCGATGCGTCGATTTCGGACACTCCTTTGCTCCGCTGATCGAGATGAAGGCGCTGCCAGAATTGCTGCATGGCGAGGCGGTCGCTTTGGATGTGCTGTTTTCTTGCCGCCTGGCACGGGCGAGGGGGCTCCTTGCAGACCAGGATGTACGTCGGGTCGTGCGTGTCATGAAGTCCATGCAATTGCCTTTGCGGCATCGCTTTTTCGAGCAGCCCGGCCTGCTGCAGGAGGCGCTGGCCGACACAATGCGTCATCGCGATGGCCGGCAGCGACTGCCACTGCCCGACGGGATCGGCGCATGCCGCTTTGTGAATGATGTGGACGCCGATGCCATCCGCATTGCTGCCGAGGAGATGGCGCATGCAGATGCCTGAAACCGGTCTTTCGCGGCTGAGCGCCAGTCAGGCGCAGCAATTGGTGCAGAGCGCGCTGATCACAGGCCTGGACGAAGGCCTGGCCGTTTCGGCGGCGGCAGTGGACAGCTCGGGACACCTTCTGGCGTTTGCCCGTGCGGACGATGCCTTTCTGGGATCGATCGACGCGTCGATTGCGAAGGCGCGGACAGCGGTTTATTTCCGCAGGGACACCGCCGCGATGCAGCAGGCGCTGGAACAGGGCAAGACCGCCTATCTCGCCCTGGCCGACGTCCTGCCCCTGGAAGGCGGTGTTCCGCTGCTGGTGGGAGGAACCTTGGTGGGCGGACTCGGAATCAGCGGTGCCGCGTCTGCCCAGGATGGCGTGCTGGCCAGGGCCATCGCATCGTTGCTGAACTCGTTGTCAGGTTGGACCCCATGAACGCTTTCAAGGACAGGGTGGTGCTGGTGACAGGCGGAGGCACGGGCATCGGGAGGGCGACGGCGCTTGCTTTCGCCAAGCAGGGCGCCCAGGTGGCCATCGCGGGCCGCACGGTGTCTTCTTGCGCTGAGACCGCCAAGATGATTCTGGACGCCGGCGGCATCGGCTTCGCGATGGCCTGCGATGTCGGCAGCGAGAACGACGTGATGAACCTGATGGACGAAGTCGAGCGCCGTCTTGGCGTGGTGGATATCGCCTTCCTCAATGCGGGAGTTGGAACGGCATCGGCCATCGTGGACCAAGACATCGATGCGTTTGAAGCAGTGATGCGCACCAATTGCACCGGGCTCATGCTGTGCATGAAGCATTTGCTCAGACCGATGTACGAGCGGCGCTCGGGCTGCATCGTCAACAACCTTTCCGTGCATGCCCATCGCACGATTCTGGAAGGCACGGGCGCGTACACCGCTTCCAAACATGCAGCGCTTGCGCTGACGAAGGCGGCCGCAGTCGAGGCGGCGCCTTATGGCGTGCGCGTGAATGCCGTGTCCCCCGGGCCGATCTCCACGGAGATGCTGGCCCGCTCCAGTGCTGTCTCCGGCGGGCTGGAGGGATGGGCCGAGCGCCTGCCCATGAAGCGCGTCGGCGAGTCGCATGAGGTCGCACAAGCCGTGCTTTGGCTCAGCAGTCCCCAGGCATCATTTTTGACGGGCGCAGTGGTTCCCGTGGACGGCGGCTTTCTCGCACTTTGATGCCCGAACATGACATGGATTGCCTTGGGCCTGCTGGCCGGGTTGGTGCTGGGAACCTACGACTTTTTGACCAAACTCGCCCTCAGGGAAAAAACGGTCCTGGAGGTGGTGCTGTGGTCGTCCGTTCTCGGGGCGCTGATCTGGGCCCCTTTCTTTTTCCTTCCGGCTGCCTGGGCCGACACACTGCAGCCCCTGGGCTTGCACCCTGCAGCGTTGACCCGGGCCGAGCAGCTGGCGTTGCTGCCCAAATCGGCAATGATGGTGGTCACGTGGATTCTTTCGTATTACTCGGTCAAATCCTTGCCGTTATCGATCTCCGCGGGCGTGCGCGCTTCCGGGCCGCTTTGGACGGCGGTAGGCGCCATCGTTTTCCTGTCCGAGCAACTCAACTGGTGGCAATGGATGGGGCTCGCTGTCTCCATGGGTTCCTACTATCTGTTCTCCCTGATCGGGCAAAAAGAGGGCATCCGGTTTCAGCGCAACGGGTGGGTGTTTTGCATGCTCGCGGCCACGTTGCTGTCTTCGGCCAACGCCCTCTACGACAAGCACATTCTGGCAACCCTGCATTTGGATCTGGCCGCCGTCCAGGCGTACTCGGCCATTCAGCGTGGCGGCATGGCGCTGCTTTTATTGCCTTGGGTTTTCGGGGCCATGGAATGCCGAAGCCTGCTGTCCCGAAATTGGGCGGTCCCTGCGATTGCCGCCGCATACGTATTGGCCGAGTTCATTTATCTCACGGCCGTGCAGGCCGAGGGTGCGCTGATCTCGGTGATATCGGTGCTTCGGCGCACCAATCTCATCATGGTGTTCGCCTTGAGCGCGCTGTTCTTTGCAGAGCGATTCATCCGCCAAAAAATGCTGGCGATTTCAGGTGTGTTGATCGGCATCGTGCTCACCATCGTTCATTAGCCGTCTTGCACCAGAGCACGGATCCAATGGATCACCGTGCTGCCGTGGCGAGAGATCAGGGCCCGCTCCGATGCGAGCAGGAAATAAGCTTGCTCCGACGGAATGGCGATGTCGGAAACCCGCACCAAACTGCCGTTTTGCAGAAGGCCTTTCACCAGAGAACGCCGACCCAGTGCGATCCCTTGCAGATTGAGGGCTGCATCCAGCATGAAGCCTGTGTCGGAATAGGTCAGCATGCGCTGCGCCGGCGAAATCTGTATGCCGGCCTTCTTCAGCCAGGGTTCCCAGGGCTGCCTGCTATGGGACAGGAACACCGCGCGTTTGAACAGAGCCTCGATGCCGGGTGCATCGCACCGTTTCAGATAGGCGGGAGCTGCCACTGGAAACCACTCGTCCTCCAGAAGCGGTTCGCAATGGTGGGCCTGGGGGCGGGCTTTGGCGAACCGGATGGCAATGTCTGCCTCTCCCTGATCGACGTCCACCTTGCATGTCGTCGGCGACACCTCGATGGAGACGGCCGGGTGCAGGCGCTGGAAGTCGGTGAGGGCTGGAACCAGCCGAAAGCGCGCAAAAGAAGGCAACACGCTGATCCGGATCACGCTGCGCTCCTGTGTGAAGCCGGAGAAGGCCTCCTCCAGCGTCTCCAATGCGTCTTTCATCTGCTGGTGCAAATACTCGCCTTCAGGGGTCATTGCGACCGAGCGGGTCGTTCGTGTGAACAGGCTATTGCCCAGCAATCGCTCCAGTTCACGAATCCGATGGCTGACGGAACTGTGGGAAATATTCAGCTCGTCTGCCGCTTTGTTGAAGCTGCGCATGCGTGCCACAGCGTCGAACGCAAGAATCAAATGGATGGGGGGTATCTTTCGCATGGACGCGGATAAGGAAAATTCGAAGGAAAGATTCCATATCGGGATCGATCTGGGCGGGACGAAAATCGAAGGCATCGTACTCGACCATCAATATCGAGAATGTCGGCGAATCCGAATGGAGACCCGGGCCAGCGATGGCTATCTTCAGGTGCTGCAGCGCATTATTGAAATGCACTGCCAATTGGCCACTGTGGTTTTGGGGGCAGAAACGACATTGGGAATCTGTACCCCGGGGTCCATTTCGAAAACCACCGGTTTGCTGAAAAATTGCAATGCAACCGAGCTGAACGGCCATCCTTTGCAGGCGGATCTGCGCCAGCGGCTGGGCCGCCCCTTCAACATGGAAAACGATGCCAACTGCTTTGCGATGGCCGAAGCCCGTCATGGCGCAGGCAGCGGGCACGGCTGCGTGCTCGGGCTGGTGCTCGGCACGGGGGTGGGTGCAGGCATCGTGGTGAATGGTCGTTTGTGGAGCGGGCGCCATGGCATTGCCGGTGAATGGGGCCATATGTCCATTGATCCGGACGGGCCTGCCTGCTACTGCGGCCGCCAGGGATGTGTCGAGCGCTACCTGAGCGGAACCGCGCTGGAGGCCCGCTACCAGCAGTCCACCGGGAAGTCTGCCGATGCGGCCCGCATCGTTGAAATGGCGCGCCATGGCGATGGCGCGGCCGTCGAATTGCTGGATCGATTTCTCAGCCAATTTGCCGGCGCGGTCGCCAACGTGGTCGCCGTGCTGGACCCGGA
Organism: Acidovorax sp. KPB24-07; assembly: GCF_057543315.1. Lineage (NCBI taxonomy): Bacteria > Pseudomonadati > Pseudomonadota > Betaproteobacteria > Burkholderiales > Comamonadaceae > Acidovorax > Acidovorax sp. KPB24-07. The sequence goes on along the minus strand of NZ_BAAJYS010000006.1, from coordinate 34,961 downwards.
TTTGATCGTCATCGGCGGGGGGCTTGCCAGCATGGATGAACTGTATGAGGAGGGCGCTCTTCGGCTGCAGCGCATGGTCTTCAACGATGAGTTCCACACCCCCGTGCTGCGCAACAGGCTGGGCAATTCGGCGGGTGTGATCGGCGCTGCCATGGTCGGGGTCTGACGTGCGTGTCCTGACGATTGGCGGTGCCACGCTCGACATTGTGGTTGCAGGCGTGGACGCGGTGCGAGGCCCCGGAGCCAAACACGATGTGGCCAGCGTGCGATGGTCCAGCGGGGGCGGCGCGGTGAACGCGGCGCTCGGATTCGCAGCCTTTCACGCACAGGTCACGGCCTGCTGCGCTATCGGCGCGGATGTGGAAGGGCGATGGCTGCGCGACACGTTGGACCGGCAAGGCATCGCGGTGGAACGTGTGCAGGCCATCCCCGGATGCCCCACGGGAAAGGCCGTGATCCACCTGGACCCGCAGGGCGATGCCACCGTGTTCGCGCAGCGCGGTGCCAGTACCCGACTGTCGTTGGCGGATGCCTCTGCAATGCTCATGCAAGCCGAGCTTGTCTATGTGTCCGCGTTGTCCGATGCCGCCACCGACGAGTTGAACCACGCGTTGGCGGGCCTGCCGTCCCGACCTTTCCAACTGGTGGTCAATCCGGGCGCACGTTCACTGCGCCAATCGCCCGACTCCTTGGAACGGTTGCTAAACGCGGCAGACCTGGTCTGCCTGAACGCGATCGAAGCGCAGTGGCTGGCCGCCCACCGAGGACTGGCCTGCACCCCGGAGCTGGGTGCCGACGAGGCTGTGGCGCTTGCCACGGCCCTGGCACGCCCACAGGGACAGGGGGTGCTGGTCACCCTCGGCGCTGGCGGTGCGGCGTTCTTCGATGGGCTGCACGGCCACCACCATCCTGCAGAGCGCACCACCGTCGCGTCCACACTGGGTGCAGGAGATGCCTATGCGTCGGCGTTCGCCTTTCACTGGTTTTCGGGGAATGGGGCCCGGGCCTCGCTGGAGGCGGCCAATCGCCGTGTGGTGGAGGTGCTTGGCGTCGCGGCTGCGAATCTCGCCACCTTGGTCATGTAGGGGCCAACGGGGCGTCGGCACTGCGGTGCCGCATGCAATAAAAAAGCCACCCGAGGGTGGCTTTTTTGTTCCCGACTGGGAATCAGGACTGTCTTTGGCGGAGAGGGCGGCAGTCGAACCCGGGTTTCACTTTGCGTCCAGAAATCTCACGAAATCATAAATTAACCCAATAAAAACAATGACTTATGATTTTTGTTGTTTCACGAGGTTTCTGATAGCATCTCTCAATCTTGTGTTTTTTCCGTATACTTTTCCGTATAACGAGACCAAAATTTGGGTCTCGTCTCCGTCGAACTCCACCCATGGTCAAAGCCAACAAACTCACTCAACTGCAAGCCACCAGGCTCAAGGAGCCGGGCCTGCATGGCGACGGTGCCGGCCTGTGGCTCAAAGTCACTGAAGGGGGCTCCAAGTCCTGGATTCTGCGCTATGCCTTCAACGGTCGTGAGCGCTGGACGGGGCTGGGGCCATACCCCGAAGTCTCCCTGGCCGATGCCCGTGACAAAGCCATGGCATGGCGTCGTCAGGTGCGCCAAGGCATCGACCCCATGCAAGTCAAGCACCAAGCCGCTGCCGTAGCGCGTGCCGAGCAAGCCAAAACCATCACGTTCGACAGCTGCGCTGAGCGCTACATCGAATCACACCGCTCTGGCTGGAAGAACGCCAAGCACGCCGACCAGTGGACGAACACGCTGCAGACTTACGCAGCCCCCGTCATCGGCAAGATGGATGTCGCGCTGATTGAAACCGCGCATATCATGCGTGTGCTTGAACCGGTGTGGCACACCAAGGCAGAAACCGCCTCGCGCCTGCGGGGTCGTTTGGAAGCCGTGCTGGATTGGGCCACCGTGCACCGGTACCGCACGGGAGACAACCCCGCCCGCTGGAAAGGCCACCTCGACGCACTGCTGCCCGCACGCTCCAAAGTCGCCAAATCAAAGCACTTCGCCGCACTGCCTTGGCGCCACATGAAACCCTTCATGGCCGAACTGCGCCAGCAAAGCGGCATCGGTGCGCTGGCTCTGCAGTTCACCATCCTCACCGCCGCCCGCTCAGGCGAAGTGCGCGGTATGGCCTGGTACGAGGTGGACTTCGAGCACAAACTGTGGACCGTCCCTGGCGAACGCATGAAAGCCGGGAAAGAGCACCGCGTACCGCTATCGGATGCTGCGGTGCAACTGCTGGAGTCTTTGAAGGACACCAAGCTGGCGGACACTGACATCGTGTTTCCCAGCACGCGTGACCACAAACCCCTTTCTGACATGACACTCACCGCCGTACTGCGGCGCATGAAGCGCGACGACATCACCGTGCACGGTTTCCGGTCCTCGTTCCGGGACTGGGCAGCAGAAGCCACCGACTACCCCCAGGAAATGGCGGAAATGGCGCTGGCGCACATTGTGGGCAACAAGGTGGAGGCAGCCTACCGACGCGGGGACATGCTGGAGAAGCGGCGCGCGATGATGCAGGCGTGGGCCGAGCATTCGCTATGAACACAGTGCAGTGATGTTTGATCAACCAGCCCGATATCCATTCCCTTGACGGAATATTCCTTGGGGGCTATATTTAACTATGTCGTGGGACGTTGAGTACACCGATGAGTTTGAAGCGTGGTGGGAAGGTTTGTCTGAACAGGAGCAAGTGTCCTTGGCAGCTTCGGTAGCGTTGCTGGAAGAGCGTGGCCCCTCACTCGGACACCCCCACAGCAGTGGTATCAACGGTTCTCGCCACGGGCACATGCGCGAATTGCGTACGCAGCACGGCGGGCGGCCGTTTCGCACGCTGTATGCCTTTGACCCTCGCCGAATGGCAATTTTATTGATCGGCGGCGATAAGACGGGTGATGACCGCTGGTACGAAGTGCATGTGCCAATCGCTGATCGGTTGTATGACGAGCATCTTGACCAGCTTCGCCGTGAAGGAGAAATAGATGGCTAAGAAGTTTTCTGAATTGCGGGCTGCAATGAGCCCTCAAGCGCGCGCTCAAGCCGCTGAACTCGCGCAAACCATGCTGAGCGAAATGCCACTGCACGAGCTGCGCCAAGCTCGGGGGCTGTCGCAAAAGATGCTGGCTGACGTACTGCATGTGCAGCAGCCCTCCATTGCCAAGATGGAGAAGCGCACAGACATGTATCTTTCAACGCTACGCAGCCACATCCAAGCGATGGGGGGTGAGCTGGAAGTCATTGCACGGTTTCCAGATGGGGCGGTGAAGATCAGCAACTTTGCGGAACTGGGTGCTCCGACACAGGCTGCAATGCCCTCGTGAGTGGATTCCGCGCAAATGAAAACTGCGCTGACTGCGGAAGCAAAAAAGGCTGCCAGCCCGCTGAAGTGCGAGCGGCGATGGGCATTTGCTTGAGGTTGGGTACAGAGTTTAGGGGGCTTGTATTCAGAGGGTGGCTACCCATTCAGTTGCTCGAAATTTTCGAATAACTGCTGGCGATCACGCCATGGCGCGTAGTTATGTTGGGGAGGCAATAGGCGTAACGTAGCTGAGATTCAGCGGCTAATCGAACTGGCCGTCCGTGTTCACAGAACACGGAACGTCCCATTGGCCTCGATAGGCGGGGGCTAGGGTTGATCGTCGACGTCCTGGAAGGCCGACCGCTCCAGACTGGAGCGGTCGTCGGCACGAATAACGCAGAAGGCAGTGGCCGACCCGAAGCGGTCTTCTCGTAAACTGGACTCATGGCCCGCAAGCGGACATTCAGCACAGGCTCACCACGCGAGCACGACGGACGATATGCCGAGATTGCCGCCGTTGCTGCTGGTTGAGGTGTTCACGCCGCATCGCGTCAAGCCGTCATACAGAACGAGGCTTCTGCTGGGTCTGGATGTACCTGCCAGCGCTTTTACTGCTGGTAGCGGATGCGGTCTTCAATCTTTTGATCGCATCGAGTGCCTCACGACCCAGCCCCTTGTCATCGCAAAGAGTGCGCAACGTCATAAGGTCTTCGGCGTCTCCAAACTGCCTTGATACCGCCCGCTTGGTGGATCAACCTCGATAGAGGACACCCTGCGCAGGCTATGGAAGCTGAGCTTAGCCTTGCGCTCCGATGGCAATTGGCTGACTAATTCGTGCACGAACTTGGTTGTAGATAGGCAGGGCAACGCCTTCAGCGACCTCAAGTGAGACGCATAGTGCGAACTCAACGGGCTTCAACAGCCGACCAGCATCCGCGACACAATTGACTCGAACCAAGAGGTGCTGACCTGCTACAACCGGCACAGCGCCTTCGCCTTCAAAAGTCTCGTGCTGTAGTGTTCCCAACTGAAGTTGCCGCGCCTCGCCTTCCAAGCGAGTCAAATTCAGAGGATCGCTCGGTAAGTCCATCCACAGCTTTGCGGCGCGGTACTTAGAGTGCCGTGGATTAGGCGGCGTCAGCCATGCCAACGTTACGGTCAGCCGTCGGCGAACCAATGTCGCATTGAGTGCCTCGGGAATAGGTACTTTGAACTCCCAAGCCTTGTCATTTCGAAGTTCGCCCACGCCAAGCATAGTTGCGCGTTGCTCAGTGCAGGTCAGCGCACGCTGGACATCGGCCACGCCGTAACCTGCATATCTACTGACAAGGCGACGCTGCGCATGCCAATGCTCGACATCAGGGCGCGCGGCCAACACTTGTGACTGGATGTCCCCAAGATTTGCACCATGAGCGAGCAACGCCTTAATCATCACAGCGTCGTAGCGGTGAGGAAGGTTCTGAGGATTGCCCGCACGCAGGGCTTCCAGCACATCGAATGCTTGAGCGGCCCCGCGCGTCGCCAGGGCTGTCGCGTTGCTGGTGCCACGCGTGTAGGCCGTATCGCCAACCGCATCCGGGGGGGATGCCACGCGATGACCAGGTGGTTGCGGTGTGCTCCAAACGCCAGAGACATGTGTTTCATTCGCCGGAGAAACAGGTCGCTCTCGGTAAAGCGCGCGGCCTCCTGGCAGCAGAATTTCAGGCTTAATCGCTCGTCGGAAGCCCGGTCCGATGCGGGAGTACGGCGCTACACCTTGCTCTGGAAACAAGGTATGCCGTCCTGTCACAGCGGGGAAGATCGATCCGTCGCTGTAGCTTGCGCCGACAGTGAGCGCGTTCACCGACTCCGCCGGTGAAAGCAGCCGACGGTGCATGTCCAGGTCCATCAAGGCCTGCATCGAATGGCCCGCTTGCTCCTCTGGCGGCATCGCTCCCAAGGAATCTCGCGCCACCTTCAGGATAAGGTCGTCTGAGCAGTTGCCACAACTAACGATGAAGAGCACTTTGTACTTGTGGCTCAACCAATCGAGCAGTCGCGCCCACGGCGACAGTTCGCCAGCAAATGGGCGGTAGCCGTCGCCGACCGAGAGGTTGATCACCTTCACCGTCGGAGCTGCAGCCGGCACTGCTGGAGTACCTTCAAACATTCGGCGCACAGCGACATGTACAAGATCTATGAGCAGCCGATCATCAGGTGTGCATTCCACCTGCGAATTGCTACCCTGTTCAGGCCGCATGATGGGCCGTACGTAGATTGGCGCAGCCAACGCCCCACTTGCGCTATCAAGTTCACCCCAAGCAATGAGGGACGCCATGGCCGTCCCATGTACTCGTGCGGCTACTGGGTATGTGTCGGCCCATTGATCCGGGTCATCGACGATCAAGCGCCCCTGCAAGCGTGGATGGTTCGCCAAAGGCAGGCCATCCAGCATGGCCACTATCGGACTGCCCGAGGTCAATTGCTGAGGCACAGCAGCATCCGGCAGCTGCGGAGCTGTATCGGAAACCCGCGACATGGCCTGTCCTTGTGGTCGCAGCAGCATAACCCGCTCGGATCGCAGCAGAGGAGCAGGTACGGCGTCCAGCAATCGCTGAACGCCTGGGGCCGGCATTTCGACCAGGAACCCTAGGTAGGCGATGTCGCCGATCAACCGCTCGTCAAGAACCTGTCCCCCAAGCTCAGTGACGAGGGTTCTTATCTCGGCAGACGAAGCCGCATTCTTTGCGGCCGACGCAAAGCACCAGGCTTCGATCTCAAACCTCAGAGCCGGTGTGCCGTTCTCCAACCGAAAGCGCCAAGCTTGCCTAAGGTCGTCGCTCAGCCGATCTTGTGGCCCCCAGAAACGCACATCCTTCAGGTGTTTGAATAAGTCCTTCCAGGCGCTAAGACCGGTGCCCAGATTTCCTGTCGGCGTCTCCTTATATATGCACCACAGGCGAACGACCTCGTCGAGCGCTTGCCTGTTACTGCCCATCAAGAACAACCTGCCACCGAGCGCTTTGGCGGCGTCTTGGGTCGAATAGAAGTCCTCATCGGGCTCGACTTGCGCGTCGACCATACCTGCCAGCCATTCAAGCCCCGGTATGCGTTCGGCCGAGCTGATGAAGTCGCCCACAGCACCAACCGTTTCAAAGACCACTACAAGATCGGGATCGCTGTTGTTTGCGGCAGCCTGAAGCTCGAGGCGCCGGGCCTCAAAGGCAGCCTGGAGAGTTTGAAATTGCGGCGTCAGTCGCTCTGCTTGGCGCCCATGGCCTGGCACATGCAGGGTGGGAACCATTCTCTGGCCGCCCTGCCGCCCAACTGCCGACGGTTGAGGGAAGATGAGTAGGGGCAAATGCCCGGTTGCGCCCTCTGGCAAGCTTTAGCGCTCGATGGCGTCGTCGATGGCTGCTCGCAGTTTCCACTGCACGATGCGTTCGGCAATGATTTCCTTGAGGTCACCAGATGGCAGCGCTAAAACATAGCGCCTGTGAATGTCCTGGCAGAACTGCTCCAGGTCGGAAAAGTTAGTCACCTTGAGGCGACTTGCCAAGGTCTTCGGAGTCATGCCAAGAGACACGCCGAGTCGTCGCTGGAATCGGTCAAACCACTGCGTACGCTGTTCAAGCGTGGGGGCTGGCAAGGTCAGTCGCAATTGGAAACGGCGCCACACCGCACGGTCCAGCAACTCGGCATGATTGGTGGCAGTCACTACGACCACATGGCTTGGAAGTCCATCGATCTGCAAGAGAAGCGAACTGACAACTCGCTTTATCTCACCGGTTTCGTGTGTATCCCCACGCTCCTTGCCAAGGGTGTCAAATTCGTCAAAGAAGAGGACGCAATGATGTGTACGCGCGAAGTCAAATAGCCGTTTTAGCCGCCCGCTGGTTTCGCCGAGGAAGCTGCCTACAACCGCCTCATAGCGCACGACGAACAGCGGAACCATCAATTCGTAGGCCAGGGCCTCCGCTAAAGTTGTTTTCCCGTTCCCCGGCGGCCCAGACAACAACACTTTATGGCGTGGCTCAAGTCCGTAAGAGCGAAGCAGATCTTGCCGCTGTTGCTCCTCGACCAGCTCCCGCGCCGCAGCCCTAACTTCTTCGGCAAGTAGGATCGACTCCAGGCTCCGTTTGGGCTGAAGTTCGTAGAGAAGCCCGCCGTGTCCGCCGTCAAATGTGCGAACGATTTCGGGCGCTTTCTGAGGCGCTGCGATAGAACGCAGGTTTTCTTCTAACCTGTCGGCCAGCAATGTGTGGCGCTTAGCGCGCTCCTCGGCAGCGATGGCTTCAACGGTCGACCTGAACATCTTCTGATCGCCTTGTGTGCCAGCGCGCACAAGATTGACGATTAGATCGGCTCTGGGCATGTGTTAGCTGCTTAGTTTCGTCAGTATACCCACCGGGACGGGTCGACACTCGGTAGATGCCTTGGCTCAGTGGGCGAACCTGACTCAGTTGGGCGAGGTGTATGACATCTCACTGGGGCAGGCCAGGGACGCCTCTTGCCTCAACTCAGGTTCGAGCCCCATCAGCCGAGCTGACGCTCACCCCGCCGGCTTCAGCGCCTCGAACCGGCGATGCAGATCTTCCGGCCGGATGTGCGTGTATCCCAACAACTCCAGTCTGCATGTGTCACACGAGACGATCTACCGCAGCCCTTTCAGCCTGGCGGCGCAAACAGCGTCAAGCACTGGTTTCGGATGTGGCGCAAGCACGCAATGCCGACGCCTTGGACGGCATGAGCTGGCGGGAGTTTGAGTTGCTGGTCGGTGAAGCCTACCGACTACAGGGGTACCGCGTGACGGAAATCGGTGGGGGCGGTCCCGATGGCGGCGTTGATCTCGTCCTGGCCAAGGGTTCGGAAAAGTTCTTCGTGCAGTGCAAACAGTGGAAGGCCTACAAGGTGGGCGTGACCACCGTGCGCGAACTCTATGGCGTCATGGCTGCCAAAGGTGCCACGGGCGGCTTTGTCGTCACCTCGGGGCGGTTCACGACCGATGCCAAAGACTTCGCCCAGGGGCGCAACATCGAACTCGTGGACGGCCCCAGGCTCTTTGCCATGATTCAGCAGGCTCGGAGCACCCAAGGCCAACCAGCTGCTGCACAACGCGAGACTTCCAACTCAATGGAGAGCCCGGCGCCTCAACCCCAATCGGCAGTCCAAGCTCCCCAGGCTACCGCCAAGGCAGCAGCCCAACCCGAATGCCCATGTTGTGGTGCCGCCATGGCACTGCGTACCGCCAGACAAGGGGCCAATGCCGGAAACACATTCTGGGGCTGCACCACCTACCCCAAATGCCGGGGAGCCAGGCTTAAGCAAGCCAGGCTCAACGCTGGCTTGTCTCAAAAAATGCTGGGGATTGAGGCAGGGATCGATGCCTTCGTGGCGAGCACGCGGATCAATCGGTACGAGCTGGGCATCCATCGGCCCGACTTGCTCACCGTGCGCAAATTGGCCAAGGTGTTGAATGTGCCAGTGGCTTTCTTCTTTGCGGATGAGGATGATGAGATCGCTGAGTTGCTCCTCTTGTACAAGAAAGCAGGAACGCCCGTACGCACAGAAATTCTGAAGATGCTGGCCTGTTCATAGGCACGGGGTTGCACAGAGCACTAAAGCGCGCTCCCGACCTTTCTCCAAACAATAGGCCGAGGTGCCCTGCGGGGAAAGATCTCCACTGTGCTTGAATTGCGATTGGCTTTGCAGTGAGCACAGTTGTCCACGGGCTGGGTCTGTTGCTTACCAGGCCCCGGTTGCCCGGGGTGCGTCAGGCTCTAAAGATGTCTACCTTGGTCTCCAAACATTTGCGCAGACTCATATCCATAGCGCCTATCTCGAACCAGCTGCTAGGTCGTTGGTAGAAGTCCAGACCCCGACCGATCTTGATGACCCAGCCGTTGTCGAGTCGAATCTCTCTGTCATGCAGATTGGGGTTGACATTGATTTCCAGCTCTACGTCCTGCTCCAGCAGGCTTTGGCGCAGCTGATCAAGCTTGTCGTTCATGTCGGCCAACGGCGTGGTGTCGTCGAAGCTAGTCATCAGCGAGATCTTGCGCAATGTTCCTGCTTTCAAGACAGCCTCACAGAACCGTACAAAATTCTGGATCTGATGAGGCAAACGGATATAGGGATCTTCTACCTGAACCGTTTTCGCGCCCTGCAGGTACGGCCCCATGATGGACTCGTAGGTGTGACCCGTGTCGCCGTACAGGATGGTGAAGTGCTGTTCGGCAGGCGCCGGTTCTAGCGCAGCTTGCGCTGGCGCCGGTGTTGTAACTACGGCCGCAAACTCTGCCAGCTCGGCTGGCTTCGTGAGCGTCACATCAAGGGCCGTGCCATGCGATTCCCCCAGGTCCAGAGCGCCCGCCTCCGAAGGGCTCAGCGATGTCCTGGCGGGTTGCTGCGTAGCACTCGCATCCTTCGACTCGGGGCAGAACACGACAACCTCAGTGCCATCCGTGCGTTGGTAGGAAAGATTGATCTGAGCAAACTCGTCGTCAGGCTTGCGCTTGTTCATCTGCTCCTTCACCCGCCGCCTGCATTCCACCGCGTAGGCCACGTATTCCTCGAACTCTTCGTCCGTGGCCGTGCCCGATGGGTGCAGGATTTTGAGGAAGGCGCACACCGTCTTTTTGATGCCTTTTTCATCCCGACCTTCGACCGACTTGCCCAGGCGAATGCGTTTAGTGACTTCCTCGTACCGGTTCGTGTGTTTGAACTGGTGGTGGAACGCCTCGGCCAAATAGTCAGTGATGAATCCGTAGTTGTTGGTCAGGAAAGCACTGCTGTTCTTGGGCATCTCCCAGCCAGGGATATATGCGGCAAACCGGTCCATCACAGCCAGGTCAAACTCTGCTGGCAACGGCTGGAAAAGGTCATGCTTGACCGAGTTCACCACCTGGCTGATCGACAGGTCAAAGTTGCCCACGAAGCTCAAGCTCGCATCGGCAATGACCTCGGCGCCACGGGAGAAGCGCCCATTGGCCATGAAGTCCTTCATGATCTGGATCGTGTCGGGATCTTTGACCTTGATGCCACCCACCTCGTCAAACGCAACCGTATCCCAGAACCCCACCAGGCCCACCTTACGACGGGCATTGTTGTAGAAGAGGGTGGATTTCGTGGCCTGACCACCAGAAATGAGCGTCGCGTACGGCGAAAACTCGCTGAAGAAGTACGATTTTCCGGTGCCGCGAGGCCCCAGCTCGATGTAGTTGTAGTTCGGCTCGACCAGGGCGGCCAGGCGAGCGATGAAGTGCATCTGCACCCGCTTCGAGAGTTTCTCAGGCTCCAGCCCGACCGTGCGCAAAATGATGGTCACCCACTCATCGCGGGTGAAATGCTTGCGCCCTTCGCAGTAGCGCTCAAAGTCAAACCGACTGATCTGGATGGGCCGCATGTCTTCCACGTGGAAGGCGTAGTCATCCTCTTCAATCGGATTATGCGCCAGCGTGACCTCGGCCCAGATGCCGCCTTCGAGCAAGCGGTCGTTGTCCCGGTAAAACTTCTCGCCGATCGCGATGCGCTGCGAGTTGAAGTTCTCCAGCGAAGCCCAGTGCCGCTTTTCCTTCTCGACGTACCGCACATGAATCTTGTCGATAAAGCGGTGCTTGCCTTTGGTCGCCACCTTGGACTGCGCCGCGTTGGCTTCGTCGGGTTTGACGTAGTTGTCCTGTAGGCTTGCGATCACCGCCTCCATGCCGGAATCCATTTCCGCCTGGTCATCGCTCGCACAGAAGCGGGCCAGCAAGAACTCCAACACGAAGGTGGGCACGTTGGTGCCCTTCTTGATGCGGTGCAACAGGTCCTTTCTGAGCACCTTGCCGTCAAAGGCATCGATCAGTTTTCGGTCGAGTTCGTTCATGGTTTTCATACCGCGTAGTTGGTCGCCAAATCCAGTTGCGCGTAGATCTCAAAGGTGGATGGATTCAAGGCCTTGAGCTTGAACTTACCCTCAAAGTCCATGTGCATTTTCACGGTGACCTGGACCTTCTCCCCAGGCTTCAGCGTCAAGGTGCCTGTGGCCGGATTCACCGCACCACCCGCCTTGGCTTCACCGATCACGTCTCCCTGCGGGTCGTGCGCCTCCAGCAAGACTTCGAAGCCGCTGTCCACCGAGAACATGTCTGCGGTGTCCACGCTCAACTCGATTACCGGTACACGGGTCGTGATGGCCTTTGCACCGTTTCGGTAGGTCATGGAGATGGTCGCCTGGTGCACGCTGGGCTGCGTGCTGACCTTCAATTGCATGCTGATCACAGGCACCACGCATTCCTGCAGTGAAAGCCCGCCATGAAAATACAGTAGGCCAGCTCGGTAAGCAGCCAAGCTGGTCGGCATAGTGATCTTGGCGAAATCTCCGCGAATGCCCATCCGTTCCGCGGGCACCACCAGGTGGTTACCGTCGCCAGCACCATCTCCCAGCGCGCAGCGGTCGTGCACTGGCAGCCAGTTGCCCATTGGCTTTGGGCACACATCGCCCGCGCCAGCGTGCGTATTCATGAAAAAACCATGATCGGTGGCGATCACCACCTCGTTGAACCCGCGCTTTTTGAGCAGATTGATCGCCACCCGAATACGCTTAAGCGCATGGGTGATTTCACCGGGCGCCGTGTCGGGGTGATTCTCGAAATGGCTGTCGATTTCAACCGCACGCAATACCAACAGATCCGCATCCGCTGAGAAATTCGCCCGCCCACGCACAAAGTCTTCCAGGCGAACCTCTTCAAAGCGCTGCCCATAGCGTTGCTTGAGCACGTTCATCCGCTGCGTCACCGTCTCCACCACCTGATCACCCAGCATGGGCACCAGGCTTTGCGCGTTGTTGCTCAAGCGCAGTTGCGCCCCCGCACCGGGCAGCAGACTGGCCATGCCCACAGGCGTCACGCTGGGCAGTTGCGCCAGGGCAGCTTGTAGGTGAACCTGTCCGTCCTCCGCCAGTTGCCGCTCCAGCGCGACGCCCAGTTCATAGCGTAAAGCATCGATCATCAAGAACGCCACCTTATGGCCGTTCTTTTGCAGCTTGGGGGCCACCACCCGGTCAAACACATCGGAGTTGGCCAAGTAGCCAGCCAATGGCCAGCCGCTTTTTTCTACGTGGCGAACGAAGATTTGCTGCACTTTCTCAACCAGCTTGCCGTACTGCTTGCGCACCTGGTGCTTTACTGGCGCCATCAGGCCGTTCGCGTCCTGCCAGTCGTAGTCGCTCACAGCCTGCTCAAACTCCCGGTGCAGGCGATCAACCTCGCGCAGACTGCTGGTGTAGAACACAAGCAGCGCTTCGGCGTTGCGTGCGTTATCGGCCAGTTGCCGGTCCATGTCTTCGCAGGTTTGGATGAGCTCGACCGCCGCGCGGATTAAATCCCACTGTGCGCGGCTTTCACCCTTGCCCGTCCACACTGACCTTTGGTGCTGCTCGAGAATGCTGCGGCTGCGATCGATGTCATCGCGCAAGACGCCGTCAATAGCCCTTGCCAGGAACGTTCTCTCTTCAAACGGAAAGGTATCGCGCGTTCCCAAGTCGGCCCAGCCCTCGAAAAGCTTCACCAACTTGAGGTCTGCTTCAATTCCCTCTGCATTCTCGATATAGATGCTTTGTGTGCGGCGATCATTGCGCAGCCGATCACACAAGTCGTCGATCAAGGGCTGGCTGTTGACTTCCGCCCTGGGAACATCGGCCAGCGCATCAGGCAGTGCACCAGGCAGATCAAACGTGAACTCGCTGAAAAGCACAAAGCGCCACAGTTCAGCCGAGACCGAGTCCCATTTTTTGCCGCGGGTTTTCAAGCTCAGGCCAATGCTGTTTTTAAGCAGGTCCTTCACTTCGGTCAACCAGGCTTCGCTACCGTTCAGCGCAGCCACCTGCGAAGCATTCGGGGCCAAAAGTGCAAACAAAATGTCGCGCGCAGACTCCACGTGCAGCAACGCACGCAGATTAGGCCATCCCAGGCCACCACCCACCGCATCCACCACGGCAAAGGTAGGGCTCGCGTCTTGAGCAAAAACCGCGCGAATGGCCGACACGTGGTCAGGCTTGGCCTTCAGACACAGGCTCTCATAGCTGTCACCGTCCCCCTCGGGAAACACCATCCCGGCCGCAGCGACAGGCGAGAACGGATTGATCTGTTTCTCCTCTTCGGTCTCAGGAGCCTTGGTCGGCACGTAAACCAACAAGCCTTGCAACTGCTGCACCACCACATTGCGCAAGCCCTGAATAGCCAGCAGGCGGCTTTCGATACTGTTGGCGGTGGCATCAACCACCACCAGTTTGTCGTCAGCCATCTGGGCGCACACCTCCCGGTATCGCTGCTCGGGGTCGTACACCACCAGGGCACCGGCCTTTTGCACCCGTGGGCGCAGTACTTGGTTCTGGATGAAGTCTGCAATGCTCATTCAACGGGCTTTCAGAAGTTCAAGTGTTTGCCGCAGTGACCGACCACCAGCTTCTTCTCGCTGGGCAGCCACTCAAAGTGGATGCGTAGCGTTTCGGCCTTGCTGTCTTTCACGCCGTGCTTGAGATGTTTTTCCATGACGAAGTCCCGGCCACGGTAGTTGAAGGTGCGCAACTTCTTGCCTTCATTGCTTAACGATTCCGATTCGTTGGCTGCGAAAGCGTTTTGCCCGAACACTCCCTTGGCATGTTGATCTCCCTTGCCATCCATCAACGCGGCCCAGTATTCGGTCGCGAGGGTGTGCAACAGCTCGCAGGCCTTGTCGGCGAGCTTGAATCCATTCCGGTCCGAGTCCTTCGCCGATGCCATGGCGGTCTCCAGAAACACCAACCGATCTGGGTACAGGGTTACCATCAGGTCCACCACCTTTTGCAGCGTCGGCTTGGAACTGACCAAGTCCATCATCTTTTCGCGCAGCGGCTCCAAGGCCTCCATGGCCCCATCCTGTCCGTCGTCTGCCTGCAACCCGCTCAGGGTTTGCTTCAGGTTGAAGATCTCCGCCTTCAAGTCTCGAACCTCTTCGTCCTTGGCTTCGAAGTCCGCTCTTACCTGTTTCAGGTCTGCATCCTTGCTCAACAGCTCTTGATCGGCAGCTTGCAACAGGTCAACGTACTCGGTCAACTCGCCCGCGTGGGCGCTACCCCTGGCTTTCTCCAGCAAAGCCGAGACCCGACCGTGTAGGATCGCCTGGTCCACCTTCGCTGGCGAAATGTGTCGCCAAGATGCCGGTAAATTAGTGCGGTGTGTGATGGCCGCCAACACCTCCGACTCCAGCGATTTGCCTCCGCTCAAGAGATCTGCAATCGCATCAGGTCGCATGAGCACCGTTTCACAGAAGCGATCCCTGTTTCCATGCCGAACCGGGAAGACTACGTTCACCGCACCACCAAACGCCATGTGTCGCCGCCCGACCTCTTCTTCGATGGCAAAAGTGTCCACCCCGCTGGGAACTGCCACCACTTCTGCCAAGCCCGCTAGCACCGAACGGAGGCGCTCAGGCTCCACCGGAAAGAACCCCTCGCGCGAGCAGCTGATCAACACCAGCGGGTACCTCCGCGCATCACGTTCCACCTCGTGCAAAAACGCCTTCGCGCTGTTTTCGTCCAGGGTCTTGACCACCAGACCGGGCGTATCTGCCGCCGGCCGACAGGCCCTGATGAGTTGCTCAACCAGCTTGGGGCGCGTTACCTGAATGGGAGCAGTCACTCTGGCGCTGACCTCATCGGTCTTGAGCAACAGGGAGCATTCCACGGGCTTACCCGCCGCTTCCTGGCGCAGACCTACCTCGGTGATCCATTTTCGGCCAGACACCATCTCGTCCCTGTGGCTCAGCTGCGCACTGAACAGGTATGGGTAGGTCAACTCCTCAGCCAAATTACCGGTGGTATTAGAGGTGAGGGTGCTGCCGTCACGGAGCTTCAACTCGCGGATACCTTGGGCAAGTCGGTCACCATCCACAAAACTTTTGGCACGCTGGCCCACCCACTTGGCAATGAAATCGATGATCTCGGCAGGCCCTCCCGTCGGTTCAAACCAAAAGCTGTTTGCGTAGATCAACATGTTTTTTTCTCCTCCCTCAATGGCAAGCCGACTTCAAGAAGCATCTGGCGCTGATTGGCTCTGCCAGACCTCTTCCAACTGAGGCGTTTCACCCGCGACCAACTTATTCATCGCCGCCACGACGAGGGCAGCTCTGCTTTGCAAGAACTGGGCGAAGTCCTCTTTTAACTTCTTCGTCAGGTCGTCCCCAGACAGCCCCGCGTAGTGCGCCTTGGACAAATGGTCGAAGGAAATCAAGTGCGAGCGCAGGCGCTCTTTGACCGTCGCCGCATCGGCAGCGGCCACCCGCTCGTTCAAATACTCCAGCGGATCCTTGCGACCAATGATCCGGTTGGTCTTCCAGGTGATCAGCGCGCAATTCAGTGCCAGGTAGCTCTCAATTCCGGCCTCAGACAACAAAGCATCTGGGAAGACGTGGTGGTACTCCCGTTTCTGGATGCTGTCGTAGGTGGCTGTTCGGTTGTCTGCAAAGTCGTTGGCGCCCAAATACAGCGACACCGCCAAGATCGCCCGCGCTTCGATGCCTGCTGCCTTGGGCCACCGCGCCGCCAGCAATGAATCCACGTCGGCCAGCGGGCTCTCTGCGCGGTTCAACACCGGCACAGTTGTCAGCTCTGCGTCGTCAAACGTCCGCTTTGCCAGCAAAGCCTTGATTGCCTTGAAGTCGGCATAAGCCCGCGACGCAGCGGAGTTTTCGTACCGATCGGAGAAGAAGGACGACCACAGGTAGCGCTTGAGCAGCTTTTCGGCCTTTGCCAAAAAGTCACCGTCCTCCGGTATCAGCTCATACGCCGCCGCGATCACAGCCAACACGGCGTTGGTGGGCAGGCGCGCTTCGTCAAAAATGCGCTCCCCTTCCAGAAAGCTGGCCATGCGGTCCAAACCCCGTTCCAGCTTAGGCCAGTTATCCAGCAGCGCACGCTTGTCCATTTCCACCATGCCGCGGGCATTGGGCAGCTTCTCCTGCAGCAGCGCCGAGGTAGCGAGGATCAGGTCAGACACATCGCCATAGCGGGACGCCTTCGGGTGCTTGGTCACCAAGGCGGCTTCGAGGTCGTGCAGAGACCGCTCGGCCACACTTTCCACCTCGGCCACGATGATGTCGTAAAGCGACAGCGGCTTGCTGTTGGTGTTCATGTTGATGAACACCTGCAGCGCCACGTCCTTGCTGGTATCCGACGGCAGCGACAGATAAGGCAAGTTGAAGTGCGTGACCCTCTCTCGGAGGGAGGTGATCTCAGCCTTGATCTTGTCGCGCATGGCCGTGTAGGCCTTGTACTTGGCAAGCGCATCAGGGTCCGTGTCTGACGGCTCCAATGGCTTGGTCGCCTGCGTCAACCATGTATCGATCTCAGAAGAAAGGTCGCCTGGCCGAAGCAGGTGCACCGGCAACAAGCCCCGCTCTAAGCATTTGGCGGGCTCATCGGCCCAGCGTGGCATCCGCAGCTGGTGTTTGTTGGTCCACCGGGGGACGCACCGCACCTCGGCGTCAGCGTCTTTGTTCTGATGGGTGCGATCGAACTGCGGCAGGTAGACATAGAAGGTCTCCCACTCGTAGTTGTTGTGCATGGACCGCCAAAAAGCGGTCAGGCGCTGCTGGCCGTCTAGCAAGTGTTGGGTGACCGTGCCGGTCGAGGCAGGCTCGGCGCTGACGATGTAGCGCGACTCGAACTTTTCAACCCCGGCCACTTCCAGGGCGAGTGTGACGCCCACCGGCAGGTTGCTGATAACCGTGTTCAAAAAGCTCGTGATGCGCCCGCGGTCCCAGGCCTCAAAGCGCTGAAACCGGGGCAACTTGATCATGCCCTGCTGAATGTGCTGGAACCACACGCCCAAGGTCCGGTCCTGAGCCCGGCTCGACTGCTGCATCACGCTCATTCAGCGTCCTCCTTCTTCGTTCTGCCCCTGGTTTTCTTGGGTGCAGCCTCTGGCTCAACGTACACATCCTCCAGACCATGCGCGATGGCCAGGGACTTATCGGTCTTGCACTTCTCGCGTACGCGCTCGGGCCAGTAGTTCATGGCCAGGTGCGCCCAGTCGTAGTCGCCCTTCTGCAGCTTGGCCCAGGTGTCTTTGAGCACCTTTTGCCAGGGCTTGTGGCGGAACAGCGGCCACAGAGGAGCCGCGGTGATCTGGACGCCGTCGTCGTGGTTGGGCAGGTACCGTGGAGCGATGGCCTGGAGCTGGTCGCGCAGGTCGGTCAGTTCGGCTTCCAGGGTGGTCAGGGCTTCCAGGCGCCTCTCTTCCTCTCGGTTACGAGCGCTGCGTTTGGCCTTCAGCCCGGCAGCTTCTTTCACCACATCGACGAGCTTGGGTTCGACGAAATCGTTGATGGCGGTGTACAGCGTCTGGCTGGTGAGGCTGGGGTAGTACAGCCACAGGGTGTAGCTGCCGGAGGCGGTGGACAGCGGCCAGTAGATCGGTGCCTTGCGACGGCTCTTGGAATACCGCTGCAGGTGGAAGGGGAAGAAATCTTTCAGCAACCAGCGGCGCAGGTCCGCTGGCACCGGCATGTCCACTCGCTCTAAAACATGCTCGGCGATGCGGACCAGGTCGTGCTCATGGCCTGGGTCATCGACCAAGATGCCTGCGTTAGGATGAAACGGTGCATCACCGTCGGGCAACATGCCTGGGCTTTTCGCCGGCAGTGGGTCGAAGGGCTCGGGTTCAGGCGGAGTGGCGCGCTCGCCAGTCGCAATCCGAATGTCGAAACGACCGAAGGCCACGCCGATGGCCCAGGTCAACAATCCAGCCGTCTGGTCGATTGACGGAGCGCCGTCTTCATCATCATCCTCGTCGTCTGCGCTTGAGTCGGCATCGCCCTCATTGGCTGCAAACTGGCCACCATGCACCTTAGCCCGGTCAGCATCGCTGAAGCCGTAGAGGTCAAATGCGATAACTTCGATCTCAGCCTGTATGCGTGCTAGTTCTAGTTCGATAGCCTGCGGGTCGTAATCACCAAGAGATGCACACAACGCTGCTGGTAGCGAAAAGGCATGGGAAACTTCATCGGTGGTGTCCAGCGTGCGATTTAGTGACCAAGCGCGTCTCGCGAGCGACGCAAGAGTTTCTCGCGTCGCGGCTCCCAGGGGCGGAAGCGGTGTGTTCTGTATCACGCCCACTTCAAATGAATGCGCAGCGCCACCAGGTTTCGCATCGGCGGCAGCAAGTTGCACTTCCACAAATGCGTAGTAGGCCGCACTTGAGCAAAGCGCAAGAGCCGACAGCAATGTGTTTTCATCATCGCCTGGAGCAATCACTGCGGGACCTTTACTACCAAACACGCATCCCTTGGGCATCACCCGCATGGAAAGACGACTCTTGGTTCTGAGCGCCCAGGTAAGGCCGGCCCGGAAATACAGTTCTCGGCTCGGAATAATGGCGTGTGAATATACGCGGTCAGTAACCCGCTCTGCCTCTAAGTGACGACCATTAGGGTGCCAATCGATAACCAAGCTCAATTCTGAGTAGAAGGGATGGTACTTTCCACCCTTCGGATGAACCACCCAGCGATTACAGCTTGACGATGGCTCCCACCAAAGCCTAATAAAACGAAAATCGTCATTAGAATTTACGCCACGCTTTGCCAATAAACCCGTTAGCTCACTCTCAAAAGCTGGAAAGCGCTTGAAAGCAGCTCGAACAGAGCTCCCAACCCAATACGCAAACGAGGTTCCCGGCAGATCGTGAAACGTGTCAGGGGAGCTCAAGAAGATTCGTTGATCGCCCCTATCGACCCTAAAATTCCGAACGGAGCTTCCAAGCGCTTCAAGCTTGTTTGAATCGGCAAGCAGATTTATGAATAGGGTCATTACTTCTTCTCCAGCACGTACGCTGATGCCTCTACCAGTGCATCATCCATGACCCCGAGCCCAAGGTCAGCCATCACCTCTGGGTTTGCCATACCGAGCACAATTTTTTGGCGCCACCTTTGAAAACTGGAGAGAAAGAAGCAGGTGCGAGAGGTAATGGCGCCAATGCGTCCTCCCGCACGCAGTAGTTCCAGACCTCTTTCGACCATGATGGCAAGCAAGTCGTTTTTGCTGTACTTGTAAGACTTAGCAAGCTGATCCTTGGTGTTTACAGCCAGCGCGCCGAACGGTGGGTTCATCACCACCACATCGAAGACCTCTCGGCACAGATCGATGAGCCGCAACCCCTGCAAGGCATCCTGCGCAAACAGCCGCCCCTGATAGGTCGACTTCGCTGCCTGCGCAAAGTCGCTCAATGCCTGGCGCAGCCGAGCCTCGGCTGCCAGCCAATCCGCCCGCTCCTCTTGGGCAAAAAGACCGGTGCCTTTGCCCACATAGACCTGGCGAATAAGGCTCGGTAACTCACGTTCGACCTGCAGCAGTACGCCCATCTCGGGCAGCCCCTTGAGCAGCTGCAAAGTCTTCTCAAACAACTCGGCGTCGCGGGGATCCAGGCTGGCCGCAAACTGCTGGCGCAACTCCCGCTCTGCCGGCGGGGCAATGGCAGCAACCACATGGCCGTGTCCGATCAACGGGCGGTCTTTGGCCTTCACGCCTGCTTCGTGCCAGGCGCGCTGGGCCCGCAGCCACAGCGCCAACGAGGCGATTTGGGCGGCGCGCGGATCGATGTCCACACCGTAGATGTTGTGCTCGATGATCAGGCGAGGTATATCGCGCAGAAATGACTCTTCGTCTGCGTAGGTCTGGCACAGGGGCTTGAGCGAAATCTGAGGTTGTGTCGACACATCCAGCGAGCCTGGGCCGTGCTGGTGCTCCCAGGCCCATGCCTCACGGTAGATCTCGGCAAACAGATCAAAAGCGTAGAGGCCAAAGTGCATGGAGCCGCAGGCCGGGTCCAGCAGCTTCAAAGTGCGGGGGTCGCGAACCACGTGGAAAGCAATGACGTTCGGTTTTTGCTGCGCGTCGTCCGCTTTGAGGCGTTCCAAGATGGTTTGGCAAGCACCCACGAACCAGCGCTCTTGGTAAACGCTGCCATCGCCACCATGGCGGTCAGCCCGGCAAATGAGAAACACACCGTCCCACAGCTCTTGCGTGGACAACGATTCATAGCGCTGAGCGCGCAAGGCTGCTTCAAGCCGCTGGAAATAGTCGCCCCAGGTGTCGTTGTGGTGGCGGTCGTAGGTGTTGACGCAGTGCGCAAGCTCGATCATGGCCTGCACACCGGCTTCGCTGGTGTCGAAGGCGGGCAGTTCCGACCACTGGCCCGCCTGAACGAGTGCCGCCACCGAGCCTGGGCGCAGGTCGTCTGCGTCAAACCGACGGAGAAACACATCACGAGGGGTGCAGAGCAGGTACTGGCAGCGGTCCTTGAGCGCGGTGGTGCCTTGGGTGGCTTGGTACCAGAGGCGGCCGAGGGTGTTGTCCACCAAAAACTCAACCACGTAACGAGGCGTGAAGAACTGGTTGCGAACGGCCAGCTCGCGGCTGTTGCGCGGGGCCTGGCTGGCCTCGCGCATGGCCTTGCGCTCTTCTTTCGAGTTGAAGTACTGGTAGATCCACCCGATGGTTTCGTCTTCAGCCCACAAGGGGGTGATGTCAGGGTGGTTCAGTTCGTCCAGCAGGGCGCGCAGCGCCGTCTCGCGCGGGAACAGCAGGCCGTTGGCCGCAAAACGATCGAACAGGCCTTGCAGCTCTTGCGCCAGCTCGTCGAACAGGCTGAATAGGTAAGCCTGATAGGCCTGCCCGGTTTCACCCAGGGCGGTGCCTGCCAGGCGTGCGTAGCTCTGAAAGCCTCTGGACTGGTAGGCCTTGCTGACGGATTCGAACAGCTGGCCGCGGGCTTCCATCATCAACAGCGCGGCCATGCGGTTGAGCACGGTAAAGGCCTGCTCGCGAACCATGCGGTCGATGACGGCGATGCGGTGCTCGGTGTCGTCCGCGTCAGCTCCCAGGTAGTGGCCCAGCACCTGGCGCAGCACTTGGGCGGTGTGGCGTTGGCGATCGTCTAGGTGGGTCAGTCGCGCCATGGGCGTGACTTCACCCGTTTTGGGGTCCAGGCCATAGACCTGCTGCAGCTGGATGCTGAAGTCGTCACTGAGCAAGGCCCGGCAGGCGTTGACAAGCTTCTGCAGGCGCCCCCGAGTGTTTTGATCGAACGCCATGCTCACTCGTCTCCCAGTTCAATGCTGAGGTCAAACGCGTGGGCGTACTTGAGTTCGCCTCGTACCTGTTGCAGGTTGACGATGAGCGTGTCCAGGTCTTCGAGTTTGGTGATCTGTCTCCGGGCCTTGAAGCTGCGCAACACGGGCTTGCGCGGCTCTTGGGGGGCACCGTCAATTACCTTGGGTTGAGCCGCCTCCAGCTCCTCCTTGATGCGTTGCTGCCCCAGCTTCTCAATGCGGTGCTTGAGGGTCTGCACCAGGGACTGCAGTTCATAGTCGGTGTTGAAGGTAACAGTCAGCCCGGTCAGGTCTGCCGGGGCTTGCACCACCAAGCGGTCCAGGCTGCCCAGCAGCTCGGTTTGTTCCTGCTGGGTGAGCTTGGACCACTCGGGCACGCGCTTGAGGTCCACCTCGGCGTCTTTGACGCGCTGCTTGATGAGGTCCTGCATGGCCAGCACTGTGTCGCGCACGCGGGCGCGGAGCGTGGTCAGGCTGGTGTTGAAGTCGGCCGCGTAGCGGAAAAAGTCCGCCTGCTGCAGGCGTTGCTGAATCAGGGCCAGGTCTTCTGACAACTCTTCTTTCAACGTGGCCAGCAGGGCCACATTGGGCAGGCTGCCGATGGTGGTGCAGTGTTTTCCCAGCTCCTGCAGAGTGGGCTCCAGGCCCTGCTCCAGCTTGAGCTTGACCTCTGCCGCCCACTTGAGGCTGTTGAAGAGTTCGGACGCTTCGTTGCCCAGGCGGCGTGGAGCGTCCGACGCGTCGGTCAGCAGCACGTCGTTGATTTCTTGCGTCAAGCTCTCCAGGCGGTCGACTCCAGGCAGGTTCAGCGCGCGGACCTTCTCAGTTAGCGGACCGTATTGGTGCTGCAGCTGGGTGAACAGCTTGGTGGTGACTTTGCTGATTTCGTCTTCCAGCGGAATGACGGAGTCGCCTGTCAGCTCGGTGAGGCTTGTAGCGGCACGAGCCAAGACTTCGTTCGACGGTCTGTCGCCACCCCGCAGCGCAATACCGATGCTCTTGAACGCGTTGTTGGTCTTGAGGGCGTCGATGGCTTGTTGGCCGTTGACGGTGACCTCGCGCCCAGCCACCTTGAGCTTGATTTCTCCAGCCACCAGCATGGCGGCCAGAACGTAGCGCAAGGTGTCGGGCGACCAACCGAACGGTGCGTCGCTGAACACGTCGGTCAGGCGCTTGCCTTCGACCATGCCATTGCGGTCGATGTAATCGCGGATGCTGATCATGGCCAGGTGGTCGGTGCGCACGCTGTGGCGCCCGCCCTGGGTCTGCACCAGGTTCAACGGGTCGATTGCACTGGTGATGCCTGCGAGGTTGCCTGTTCGCAAGAACTTTTCCGCCAGATCGGTGCCCGCGCGCACAGGCGCTTCGGCGTATCTGTCAAAGACCTGCTCGGCCACTTCACTCAGGTGTTTGCGCGCGGCCTCCAACAGATCGGCCGACAGGGTGTCCACCGCCACCACCTGGCCGCGGAAGATGAACGAGCCTTGCAGCAGGCTGCGCTGGATTTGCAGGCGCAACTTGCCGGCCAACTGTTCGGCACGGTCGGCCTGGGCGTTGCAGTACTCGCGAATTTCCTGGTCTGGGTCGTTGCGATACCGAGTGGCGATTTCGCGGCAGCGGAAGATGTCGGCCGTGAGTTCGTCCATTTCGGGCGTGGTGCGCCCGACCAGGAAGATGTTGAAGCGGGAGCTGTTGTGACGCGACTCGTCGGTGAGGCGGGTGCGCACGGTATCCACCTCTTTGGGGTCAGACAACTCCACCACGGTTTGGATGGGGTTGCGCTCACCCGCCAGCGATGCAGGGATGCCGCCCGCGGACTGCGACTTCAGCCCCGTGGACACGGCATACGAGCCGTGCAACTGCGTGGTGGGCAGCGGGGCGTAGACGCCGGTCAATGCTTCGTTGACGATGCGGCGCAGTTCTACGCCGCGCAGGGCGACCTGGCTGCGCTCTTGCTCGATGTTGTTCAGCTTTTCGCTGAAGAAGCAGAGGTTGCCGTCTTGTTCGCCAAACGGCACGATGGGGTCGTTGATCAGGTCTTCAACGGCCTTGGCGATGGCGTCTACCTGCGAGGAGGCGGACACGCTGCCGTGCATCAAGCTGGTGACGTTCTGGCGCGTGATGGGCAGGTTGCCCAGGATTTGCAGTACCGCGACTGTCTTGGCGATGTCCTGGTGCAGCACCGAATGGGTGAAGCGGATCTTGGTGACCTTCTCCACCGCTGCGTGCAGCGAGGCAAAGGCGCGCTTGATGTCTTTGTCCAGTGCGTCGAACAATGTGACCGTGGTGGCCAGCCAGCCAACGGGCTGCTCTGCTACGGCGGGCTTGCCTTCAGACCCGTCGATCAAGATGTCTTGCACCACCTTGATGGCCGACCGCAGGCCGATGCCGCCGGTGGACTTGGCCAGCGCGCCCAGAAGGTGCAGCAGGATGTCGAAATGCGAGGGCAGGAACGGGTACAGGTCGGTGAAAGCCTTACGGTCGAAATCTACGCCATAGACTCGCGCATCCACCAGCTTGGTGTTCTGGCGCAGCTGCTGGCCGAACTGGTCAAACAGCTTGCCCAGTTCGGCTTCTGCCGCTGCAGACTTGCCCAGCAAGCGCGTGTAGCAAATCTCTTTGATGTCGTTGGATTCGAGTGCGATCTGGATCGGGAAGCGGTCGTTGAGCTTGAACAGCTCGGGCGAGTTCAAAGCTGCCTTGGTGTCGTCAGCGGTCAGCGTTTGCTGAGCGGTACCCACGATCCAGACCTTGCCATCACCGATGTTCTTGAGGTTCTTGGCCAGGCCATCGAGGTTCAGGATCAGATTGGGGCGCGGCCCCACGTATTGCCCCACTTCATCGATGATGAAGATGATGTATTCCTTGCCAGAGGCTTCGCGGGCGATCTCCAGCATTTCGCGAACGCGGTCGTTCTCGAACACGACGATTTCGCTGGCTTCGGTGGTGAAGGACGTGGTCGTCTTGAACAGGTTGGGGTACAGCTTGTGGGCGATCTCCGGGATGAGGCTGTCCACCACGAGTTCGTCGTTGCGGTAGTTGGCCCATTCCTCGCCACCGGCCGTCTCCTTGAAGAGCGCCAGGAATTCGTCGTACCGCTTTTCCTTCTTGAGCTTGCGCTCCAGTGCGGCCACCTTGAGGTTGCGCGAGTAGCCCGCCCACTGAAGCACCTTGTAGAACAAGACGGTGGAGACTTCCTCCATGGTGGCACCTGCCACTTGCTCGCTGGCCAGGTCCAGCATCAGCACTGCGGCGGGGAAGCGTTTGGCCACGCTGGACAGCAGCGCCTTGGTGCTCTGGCGCTTCAGGCGGTCCTGCAGGTGCTGGATGAAGGGGACGCCATCGATCTTGATGCTGTCATCGAAGGCCAGGCCGAGGTATTTGGTGAACGAGCTCTTGCCCGATCCGTAGAAGCCGGACACCCAAACGCCCACTTCGTTTTCACCGCCAACGTCCATGGCGGCTTCCATCTTGAGCAGCAGGTTTTCAAACTGCTCGTCGATGCTGTCGGTCACCACGTATTCGGAGATTTCGGATCGGAGTCTGGCCTCCTGCGAAACACCGTAGGTGATGACCTTTTCTATGCTGCGATGGATGTTCTTGGATGGGTCGAAAAGCTGCTTGATGTTCATACTGTGATTCCCTGCCTGGATCAGCCACCCACGTGAACCGACCGGTAGTTACCGTCGTCTGGATAGAAGCCCAAAAATTTCAGCCGTGTCTTGCCGGTGCGCACGCCCGGGTAGAGGAACACGGTGGGCACATGAAACTTGCCCTGGAGCTTGCCTTCGATCACGCCGATGCGTGTGTAGGGGTGGAGAGCTTCCAGGTCGGTGACGATCAGGATGGCTTTGGTCTTGCCTTCCAGTTCAGCCAACTTGGCCTCAATGCGTGCCTGCAGCGCCCCGTTGCTGATGGCGTTGGCCAGCGAAGCGTTGGTCTTGTCCCAAGCCTGAGGGGCCTTCTGGTCCGCAGCCACCCAAATCTTGCGCAGCGGCGCCTTTTCGATGATGTCGGCCACGTGCTCAGCGATGGAGAAAGTAGCGACGTCCCAGCCTTCGTTTTTGAGCCGATGAACCCACGCTGGCGTCTCGCGCTTAACGTTCAGGATCTGGCTGGGCGGGAAGACCAAGTAGAAGATGGGCTCGAAGCTGGCGTGACCAAATTCCCGCCCTTGCTTGATACGCTCCATGAGCTCGTTGAAGTCAGCCTTGAGCGATGACATCGATCACTTCCTCCATATTCTTGTAGGTCCACCCAATGTGGACAACATCGGATGCCGCTTGGAAAATCAGGTGCCCCTGCAGCGATAGGCGTTTGAGTTGGTCCCTAACGTCGTGCGGCTCCAAGCCAAAGAGTTTCCAGTCTGGATGTGAGACCACCTGGTTGTCGCCCAAGCCACTGAACCGAAGCTCATAAGCCAGGTAGAGGGCCACCTTGGGTTGAATCCGGTATGGGGCCACGGAGCGCTTGTGCCGACCGGTCACCGTCAAGAGACCGTAGTCCACACAGCAGCCGACCAGGTACGAGGCGATGCGCTTGATCGTGATATCGGACCAAGGCTTCTGCGTCTTGCCTTCGCGCACGCTGTTGACGACAAAGGTGCGGGCATCTTCCAGCTCCAGGTCGTTCCGACCTGCGGCATATCGGGGCCAGAAAACTTCGCAAACAAAATCGGCCAGCACGAGGTTGGCCCGGGCCGTGTAGAGAAAGAACAGCTGCGCAAGCTCGGCCGACGAAAGCTGGGGGGCCAAGCGCTGGAGATTAGATGACACGCCAGAGCTGCGCAGGTACCTGGGCGCAAAACACTCCACAACAATATTGCGTAGGCGGCGAGCGGTGACCAAAGGGAACCGTCCAGAGGCGAGCGCAGCGTCGTACAAGGCGGGCGCTGACATGTCAGGTTGGTAGACCTCCAGAAGCTGCTTGGTTTCCTCGATCAGCCCCAACCCGGCTTGAAGTTGGGTGGTGTGGTACCGCGGATCGCTCACGCGGCTTCCTTCAAATAGGGGAAGGACTGAACCTGCTGTTGGAAGGCTGCCGCATAGACACCGGCGGCACGAGCCAAGTCTGCGGTGATGTCATCGCCCACCAGGCCCAAAAGCGACGGACCAGGGCTGACCGTTTGTGCAGGTGTGGCGAGCTCAGCCAATCGATTCAGCGCTTGCTGTCGATCGCCCAGGTGGGTTTGAACGCGCGTCACAAAGGCTTTGTCGTTGACCACCTCTTGGCAGGACTGCTCCAGCTCAATGGGTAAGCGGAAAAGGTGAATGGTCCGCCCAACGCCGATCACATCGTCATGAACCTTGGCGGCGGCGGCCGTCACGCCGTTGTACTGTGCCAGGAACACAGACCGGGTGAATATGGGAGAAAGGAAAGCGCCCGCAGTCGAACTGAAGAAGTCAGTTCCCCACCAATTGGCTTGCCACTTTTCTCCCAGGCTTCCAACTAATACGCGTAGTTCGACAATCGCTTCTACTGTCATTTTTACTCTACCCTCGTGATGCTTTGCGTGGTCAAGACGCTGCCCAAGAATAGTGCAAGATGAAGCGCGTGATGGCGAGCGGTTGAGATTTTCTGCAGCCTTGTAACCAGAGTAGGGCGGCGAGCGCAAGACCCACATCACCAAGAGACTCTAAGTGAGTAACGGGATCGCGCCGCCCCAGGATCACCCTATGCCGTGCTGAACTATCCTGCACTCAGCCGCTGGAAGGCAGACCACCTTCCAAAAGGGTATATCGCACCACGGTGATGGCACTGCCCCTTGGGGAAAGCCCAAGGGGCGGCACCCACAACTTACCCCATCAAGTTAGACACATCGCTGGTCGTCCCGTCCGAGGGAAAGTGCACCTGGACCCCCGCCTTGCGGAACCCCTCCAAAACCGCCCACAGCGTGGAGACCGGGATCGAGGCCGTTGTGCCATTGCCAGCAACACTGCTATTGGCTTTGCTCTTGCCTTTACTCGTGGCCTTGCCCTTGCCACGCACCTTCGCATCCCACTTGATCTGCGCCGCAGCAAGTGCCGCATCAACACGCTTGCGCAGCTCACGGTTCTTGCGCTTGACCGTGGCAGGCATATGGCAATGCGCCAGCAACTCCTTCGGTGGCTCAACCAACCGATCCAGCGACAGCAACTCGCTCAGCCCAGGGATCGCGATGCGGCACTGGGTCTTCCAGGGAATATCAATGTCGATGCGCAGGCGCTCCTGGATACGCTGCTTGATCGGCGACTTCTTCCACTCGCCTGACTTGAACTCCGGGAAGCGATTCATGGGCTTGCCCTTGAGGTGCCAATCGAGTACCAGCATGTCACATACCGACAGCTGACCAATATGGCGCTGCTGTGGCTTGTTGACCCGGTAGTCCGCATCCACCTTCAGCAACGTACGAAGCCAATCGAACTGCTGCTGATACACCGCCTTGCCCTTGGTTCCGCGCCAAGCGCTTGGCTTGCTCAGCCCGCTCTCCGCAAGGTATTTGGTGCTGAGTTTGATTTCCACCCGCAGCACGCGCTTGCCGATGGCGTAGATATCACCCGCCACCTCCGGCGACTCAAAGCTAGAAAACTTGTTCGGCTGGTTTCGATCCTTCACGTAGAACAATACCGAGCGCCCATCGACCTTGTTGATGTACCAAGACTGAGTATCCCCAGATGCGGAAACCCCAACCTTCTTGGAGATTTTTTCGCCGTGATTGCGGGGGGACTTCAGCACCACCCCCGCATAACGCTTGAGCTTTGATAGAAGGGTTGCCGCCAGCTTCGCCGACTCAAACTCCAAGCAGTAAGTCAGCGTGATCTCCTGAAACTCGCAGTGCTTCAAGCTAATAGTCTTCACATACGCCGGGTCGACGCCCCCCGATTCCGCAAGATTGATCTGCAGCTGGTATTTATGGGTGAGCGCAGCCTGGTAGACAGCATTGCTCATCAATACGTTGTTGCCGATCAGCGTTGCAGGGTGATTCACTGATAGCTGGTAGGCGTACACCTGAAAGTCACCATTCAACTTCGCAATGATCTTATTATTAGCCTTTGTTAGGCCCTTAATGTGATCACTCATAGTATTGAGGTGACAGACCTCTTTATTGTGAAAGATGATTCCATACTTTGCAGGAAAGTTGATGGCCCCATGCTTTTTGCGGGGTGCTGGCATATAGAAGATGGACGTTTGAGAATCAGACATAAAAGCTTTCAATTGTGATTTTGGTGCTTGCAACGATGCCCTTATGGGCGATATTGCATATCACGCAAGCACGCTACAGGTTGGTTAAATAGTTGGTCCGCTAGTTGATCCGCTCTAGTGGTTGATGAGTGGTTGGTGGTGGTGAGCTAGTCATAGTCAATCAATTACTAGTAACCAGCACATTCGCTTTTGACGACATCACCGCCAAAACCCTCAAAACCACTGAAAAACAGCTCTACGGCAGCATCAAATCGGGTTTTCTTGGTTTCCCGAGCGTTTGATAAATCCGCAATTTATGCCGAAGCAGAATGCGTCCAAAGTGAACCCGAATTCAATACTTCGCGCAGATCCTTAACTTGCCAAACGGCAATATGGCTACCCAGCTTTTTTGGAGCAGGCAACGCGCCGGATTTACACAAACGCCAAACGGTCGAGCGGGATACCCCCAGCAGCATCAGCACTACGGGGAGGCGTACGAAGGCCTGATCGGGAAGGCCGTTGAAATTGCGCAGGGGATCGGGAAGGGTGGGGGCCGACGCAGTGCGCTTGCGTGGCAACTTCACTTGGTAGGCCGTGACGGCTTGCAGCTTCTCATTCATGGATGAACTCCAGGTATGTGCTACGGACCAGCGCGACGTGCGCTGCATCCAGCCATCAGGGTTCACAGTTTTTTTTTCCGAATGTTGTTCAACTCCGCGCTAAGCCGCGCCACTGCTTGCTTTACGCGCATTTAGCTCAAGACGTTGGCGCGAACCATCGCGTGAAAAAAAACACTGCGCCAATGTGTGGAGAGGAAAGATGAAGACAGTGGCTCTGCTGGCGTTTTAAACTAAGAGGAAAGAGGAAAACTTCGGTAGTTGAACAATCCTTGATGCGCCCCAGCAAACAGGAAGGAGGCGCTCTCAGACCCTAAAAATTGGAGAGGAGAGATGCTCTCGCTGGCAAGGTGACGGGCGGAGCACCTGACGGGGCGACGCACTCCCGCTAAGTTGCCGCACACGTATTCATTCACCCTTGACCCATCACATGCCATGAATTTTCCGGAAAACCTCAGTCGCTTGGATTTAAACTGGACTTATTCGAGATTTATTGAATTGGCTACAGGTATTAAAAACCAGGATATCGCTGCAGCAATAGAAAAACCCGAAGGTGAAAGATCATCTCGACCGGTCGTCAAATTCTCTTTGCCAATCAAGTCGAGTGCAGATGAGGCCGAAATTGCCGCCAAAAACGATCTGGCTGTGGTTGCAGAAATTTCGAAGAGGCTACAGCCTTCTATTCCAAAATTGAATCCAGAAACCAAACTTAAGAAAATTACCTGGTACAGAATTTGGTTTGCTTTAGTATTCGATGGAATCCTGCCTTCAGAAAGACTCTTGAAAAGCTATGCAAAGTGGCGGACGAAAAAGGCGAGTCGCAAGTTTGAGGTTTCATACGTAGCCCAGGAGGAGACTAAATATAGCAAGTCAAAGCCAATTGATCTCTACATCCTAGGCGGCATTCCATCCGCCGAAGAATTGCAATTCGACATCAAGCTTATTGCGCCATTAATTTCGCATGCACCATCGGACATAAAGAACAAAAGAGACGCGAGAAAAACAATTGGGGTTGGGAATGTGGAATTAATAAAAACACCATAGAGAGGGCAGTAGGCTCCGGCAAGATAAAAGGTCTTTATAAATCGAAAAATCCCAAGGAAAGGCATAAATACAAAGAAAACAAAGATCAGCTTTATGATGAACTCGTTGATAAATTTGGCTTGAGGATCAAGGAAAGCGTATTTAAGAGGGGGATTGCATTTTTTTGTTCAAACCAAAGCAAAGTCCTCAAGTTAATTGCAGATCAAATACTTTGGCATGAGCGCCTATTCATATTAAGTGGTATAAATACCGATATCTCCAAATCAACAGTGCTATCGATGCCTGGGGAGCGAATGGCTGGCTACTTGTTGGATATTGATATAATTGCTTTTTATTGCGTTGATTTGGCGTTGTGATATAATGATTGCATTCGAATTGATGATTTGAATGTCGGCTATTTGCAGCCAAATAAAAAGCCAGTATCGAAATCTCCCGCCTGTATTCCCAGGTCGCATTCTCCCCATCCCCCTGCTTGATTTCCCTCGCGCCGTAACCCCACGGTAGCGTGCGCGCGGCTGTCGCCATGACAGCACGCGTGGCACCGCCGTGGCCGTGTCATCGCGGCGGTGATGGGTTGTGTGGTGGCAGATCGCGCCGGGGTGTGCTGGCGGTGGTGCCGAGCGCATAGCTGCGCTTCGTTCTTTTTCCTTCTCCCTTTCTCTTTTTCTCAGGAGCTTTCCCATGACCTCTTCGCCTGGTCAGGCCGCCGCATGCGCGCGTTACGAACAACAACGCACTCCCTTGTTCAGCTTGGGCACCGTGCTGATCACCCCCGGCGCAATCGATATGCTCGAAGCACTGCAGTTGGCACCGCTGCCGTTTGTGCTGCGCCACGTCGCCGGGGATTGGGGTGACTTGTGCCAGGAAGACAAGCAAGCGAATGCTGCGGCGCTCACTTACGGCAGCCGTTTGCTGTCGGCCTATGACATCCCCCCGAACCACAGGCTGTGGATCATCACGGAGGCCGACCGGCGCTCGACCACCTTGCTGCTGCCGGAGGAATACTGAGCAATGCTGCATTCCTACCATTGCCACCCCCGCATCAGTGCTGGCATGCATGGCCCCATGGTGGGCAACCAGCGGCTGCATGTGCGCCAGGGGGAGGTGGATGCCACTTGCGGCTACCACTGCGTTTTGATGGCATTGATGGTGCTGGGCCAAGTGCGGCGCAATGCGCTGATTTGGGACACCCGCGACGCGCGCCTGCAAGCGCTGCGCAAAGTGGCGCAGCGCTACTACTTTGATGGCTGCGAGGTCCAAGAGCTGCTGCAGCAACTGGCCCCCTATGCCGAGCAGGTGCACTGCAAGGAATTGCGCTCACGCGTGGCGGAACGCACCTTGGATGCCCTTGCCGGTGGAAAGCTGTGCTTGGTGTGCTTTTCTACGGAGCGCTACATGCATTGGGTGCTGGCCGTGGGCTTGCGCTTTGAGGCGGAGGAACCCGCCGACTTGCTGGTGCTGGACCCGGCCATGGCCCCGATACCGCTGGTGCCCTGGAATGCCATGCTGACCGGCTGGACGAGCAAGCAGCCACGGCGTGTGGTGGCCACGCTCAGTGAGCGCGTGAACATCGACGCGGTGTTGGTGCTGTCGCCTGTGATGCAGGCGCAAGAGGGCGAGTAGGCCGTTTGGCTTGTTTTCCTCGGTTTCTCTTTCTTTTTCTTCTTCCTGAACTTCCGCTTTCCGTAGCGCTGGGCTGTGAGCCAAGTGCCGCTGCTGCATGAGCGCATGGCGGGCGGGAGTTCGTTTTTGAGCTGTTTTGTTTGGAGGTGCTTTGCAATGACCGACGATTCCTTGATGCCCCCGCCGCTGGAGCGGTTGCTCACTGCGCTGCTGGAGTTGCCGCCCCTGCCTGGGCTGGCATCCCTACACGAAGCCGGTGATGGTGCGGCGCAGCTGGTGTTGGAGGTGGTTGACACGGCGCTGCACACCCCGCCCGCACAACCCCAGCGCATGGCTGCAGTGCGGTATTTCTGCAAACACGCCCGCCACCGCCTGGGCTTGGCGTCCTGGCGGGATCTGCAAGCCTTGCTGGAGCAGTACCCGCAAAGTGACGAAGGCGATGCCGAAGTGGCGCGCTTGCTGTGGGGTGTAGAGGCCCCTGAACATGCGCGGGCGCTGCGCTTGCTGGTGTGGTTCATGGCAACGTATGACATCGCCGAGCTGGGGCAGTGGCATGCGTGGATGGGCACAGCCGGGTTTGAAGAAGCCTTGCGGGAATCGCTCGATACGTTGGGCGCTGTGGCGGTGGTGCTGTTGTGGCAAGCCAAGTCAGGGCGCACGGACCATGCCTGGGTGCTGCGGTTTGCCCGCAGGGCGCTGGGGCATTCGGTCAGCGAGGGGCCTGCCATGCTGGCGTTTCGGGATGCGGCAGAGGCAATGGGAGTGCCGCAAAGGGTGCTGGCCCGGCAAGTAGCCTGTTGGGAGCGGGCAGCGATGGGTGTTGACGATGCGCCAGGCCTGCGGGTGCTGTGGTGGCAGTGTGTGGCCGAAGCGTTGCAGGTGCATGTAGCCCAGGAGAGAGGCATAGCAGCCAGCGGTGACGAATGGCGCGTCGAGTTGTCACCAACGTCGGCATTGCGTTACGGCGAAGCTGGCGTTGTGCTGGAACCCCAGGCAAGAGAACTGCAGGCCAACGCGCCTGTGGTCACAGCGCTGCGACTGCGCCAACGGAGTTGGGCACAAGGCTTGGGGCTGTGGCTGGAGATTCAGGGCGAGGGGCGGCTGTCGGCAATGCACCAAGCGGCCATTGCCGAGCGGTTTGAGGCGGCTGGGCACCGGGCGCGCAGTTGCGGTATGCCAGTGCAAATGGCGGTCACCAAGCCACATGGTTGGCGACATGGCACTGGGATGAAGCGGTGTGGGTGCCTAGGGATATGCTGGTGGCCGACGTGAAGCGCTGGGCACTGGAGACGGCGCTCAAGGCGACCGAGCACTGGCTGCTGATGTGCGGCATGGTGGCGCTGGCAGGAAAGCCGCAGGGGGCTGCACTGGCGCTTGGTACCGGGCTGGTGGGGGTTGATGTCAAAAGGGAAGCCACCAATGAAAAAAAGTTCTAGGGCCGGGGGCGCTAGAACTTCTTCAGGCTGGTGGGGGTGCCACTTCCTGAGCCAAAACTGGCTGAAAGTAACCGTATAACCAGCCGTATAACGGTTTGATGACTTGACTAAAAGTCTTTGAAAATCAATGACTTAGAGCTGTATCTGGCGGAGAGGGCGGGATTCGAACCCGCGGTGGGGATTAGCCCACACACGCTTTCCAGGCGTGCGACTTAAACCGCTCATCCACCTCTCCGAAGCCCGCGATTGTAGCAGTGGTTTTGGCCCGTTTTAGGAAAAACCGTTGAAGCGCCGTTCAAGGCGCGCGTTGGGTCGTTTGAACCATCTTCATGGCGGAGCCGATCAGGGCGGACACTTCGCTCATGTTGCTGGGCACGATCAGCGTGGTGGTCGCATCGGCGGCCACCTTGCCGTACGCGTCCACGGCGCGCTCGGCCACCTTCAGCTGCACGGCCTGTTCGCCGCCCGGCTGCCGGATGGCCGCGGCGACTCGTTCGATGGCCTGGGCGGTGGCTTCGGCCACGGCTGTGATGGAGGCGGCCTCGCCCTGGGCGTTGTTGATCTGCGCCTGCTTTTCGCCCTCCGACCGTGCGATGAAGGCTTCGCGCTCGCCGGTGGCGATGTTGATCTGCTCCTGGCGGCGGCCTTCCGAAGCGGCGATCAGGGCGCGCTTTTTCGCGCTCGGCCGTGATCTGCGCCTGCATGGAGCGCAGGATTTCGGCCGGCGGCGTGAGGTCCTTGATTTCGTAGCGCAGCACCTTCACGCCCCAGTTCAAAGCGGCCTCGTCGATCGCCTGGACCACCTGGGCGTTGATGATGTCGCGCTCTTCGAAGGTCTTGTCGAGTTCGAGCTTGCCGATCACGCTGCGCAGCGACGTTTGGGCCAGTTGGGTGACGGCCATGATGTAGTTGCTGGAGCCGTAGCTGGCGCGCATGGGGTCGGTCACCTGGAAGTAGAGGATGCCGTCCACCTGCAGCTGGGTGTTGTCGCGCGTGATGCAGACCTGGCTGGGCACGTCGAGCGGAATTTCCTTGAGGCTGTGCTTGTAGGCCACACGGTCGACGAATGGCACGAGGAAGTTCAGCCCCGGCGTGAGGGTGCCGGCATATTTGCCCAGCCGCTCCTTGACCCAGGCGTTCTGTTGGGGAACCACCTTCACCGAGCGAGCGATGAAGATGCCGGCGATGACGACGATGACGAGGGCAATGATTTCCATGGGGTCCTTTGCGATGGTGAAGATTGGGGTGGGCGCTTTGCGTTGCGTTGTGGCGGTGCGTGGGGGGGGCGGCCTCAGAGCTTGTCGACCAGCAGCCGGTTGCCGATGACTTCCGCCACGCGGTGCATGCCGGAGGAGGGGGCATTGCCGGGGCGCAGAACCACCGTCCATTGGGCGCCTCGGTAGCGCACCTGCGCGGTGCCGTCGGCGTTCCAGATCTCCACGTTCACGGACTCGCCCACATCCATGTTCACGTCGCGGTTGCTCGATGCGGGCTGGGCGCCCGGGTTCTTTTTACGGAACACATAGCAGCCCACCACGCCCGCAGACCCGACCGCGGCCGCGGCCAGCAGCTGCGCCGCGACCGAGCCGCCCGCGTGGGCCGCAAGGGCGCCGGCGGCCAGGCCGATGGCCAGCATGAGC
>NZ_BAAJYS010000005.1:0-69091 GCF_057543315.1 Acidovorax sp. KPB24-07 | reverse complement strand
CGACAGCCGACGAGGCGCGGTCGTGCGAAGGGAGACGAGAACGCCCCTGCGCTCGCAGCGCCACTGGCCGCACCCTTTGCCATGGCCTGCTCGTGGGCCTGCCGTGCGCTCCAGGTCAGCACCTCGCCCGTGCCTGCATCGGCGTCACCCGCCACCCAGTGCAGCGCCACCGCATTTGCCGTTCGCATCCTGAAGCGTGCCAGGGGGCAGGCGCCACTGCTCGGGGGCATGCTGGCGGTAATGGTGCTCCAGTCCGCCCTTGTGCGCGATGACCCACAGGCCGTCCTCCGGGTGGCGCACGGTGAACTTCTCGTAGGGATCGAACCACTCGCCGCCCACGGCGACGTGGGGCAGCGGCACATGGCGGCCCGCCTCGTCCAGCAGCACCATGCCGTCGGCGGACAGGCGCAGCTCCTGCGCCATCGGGTGGCTCCAGCCGCGGCCCCAGGGGCCGTCCTCGGCGAGACCCGAGCGGTAGCGCCGCCGCCAGACCAGGGCCAACTCGGGGGAGGGGCCGGGCAGGGTGAAGTCGGTCTCGTCCATGAGTTTTTGGCCGCTGGAGAGGATGACCGGCCCGCCGATGGCGCACAACTCGCACCCGCCCTTGCCGTTGGGATCCTGGCGGTTGCTGTGTTCCTTGGTCTCGTGCGTGTCGTTCTTGCCCTGGCTCTTGGTGCTGGTCTTGAACTTCTTGCCCGCCAGGGCGGCCAGCAGCGCGAGGCCCCCGTGCAGCAGCCATTGGGCAAACTGCTTGCGCGCCGCCTCCTTCTGCGGCTCGGTCATATGGGAACTCCAGGTGTCCATCATGGCCTTGAGTTCCTGCGCGGCGGCGACGCCCGCCTCGCCCATCGCGAGCGCCCGGTCAGCCACCACGGCGCCCCCCATCACCTGCCCGATCACGGGAATGCCCTGGGCCGCGGACGCCGCCATCGACAGGGCCAGTCCGGTGTAGGTGGACGGGTCCTGCAGCAACTCCATGGCCTGTTCGATCTCCTCCTTGGCGGCGTCCGTGAAGTGAGCCGCGGTCATGCCGCCCAGCACGTCGGTGGTGTTGTGAATCAATTGCTGGGTCTCGGGCGCCAGCTGGCTCAGGATGGAATTGGTGAGGGTAATCACGCCGTTGACCACCATCTCGCCGCCTTCGTGCACCACGGACTTGACGTAGGTGACGTGCTCGTTCACCCGGTCACGGACATTGGTGAACCAGCCCACGATGGTGCTGGCGGGATCGTGCTGGCCCTGGTCCATGGCGCCGTAGCGGTTGGACATGTCGGTGCCGTGTTCATGGATGGTGCCCAGCGGGATCTGGATGGCCTTGCTGTTGTTGCGGTGCCAGGCCGTGCCCTGCTTGCCGCTGGGCTTGAGCTTGACGTAGGTCCAAGGATCGAACGTCCAGCCGTCGGCCACCTGCGTGATCGCGCCTTCGCCTCCGCTGAATATGTGCGTGCCCATGGTGTTTACCTCCCTTGGCCGTCAGCCGTTTTTTTCGTTCTGGAGAAAGCGCGCGGAATAGGTCGTTGCCACCGCGCCCGTGTCATGTCCGTGCGCCGGGGTACGACGGTGTGGGGGCGCCTCCGTACCGATGGTGCGTTCCAGTGCCACGGCCGCTGCTGCGGTGCCCTCGTCCAGCGCCCACGACAGGATGGAGTTGGGCGGTCGCGCATCGTGGCGCAGGCGCTGTGCGGCAAGGGCCCAATGCACCGGGCCCGTGGCGGCACCGACCTGGCCGATCACGGCGGCGGGCTCCCAGTCGATGGGGTTCCATCCTGGCCCCATCCGGGCCCGGGTGGGAATCTGTGCCATCGCCCGCCAGGTGGACCCATCGAAATCCGAGACGGTGTAGCCCACGTTGCCTGCT
The DNA here is from genome assembly GCF_057543315.1 of Acidovorax sp. KPB24-07. Taxonomy (NCBI): domain Bacteria; kingdom Pseudomonadati; phylum Pseudomonadota; class Betaproteobacteria; order Burkholderiales; family Comamonadaceae; genus Acidovorax; species Acidovorax sp. KPB24-07. The sequence continues at coordinate 67,233 of NZ_BAAJYS010000005.1, read as the reverse complement.
TGCCAGCGGGCATGGGCCAGGGCAGAGCGCAAGGCGTGTTGCAGCGCCTCGGGCTCCGGGGCCTGCTGGGGAAGTCGATGCGCGGTGGCATTCGTTGCCAGCGCGGGCGGGTGCAGCACCAGCCCGCGGCCGGTGGCGTCCCGCGTGTCCGGAGCGGCCTGCAGCCAGAGGGCAGCGGCGGCTTCGCTGGCGATGCAGCCGTCGGCATGGCGGTCCGTGAGCAACGCAGTGCGGGCATGGGCCGCTTGCAGGGTCGCGGTATCGAGCAGGCTGTCCACGGCCATCAGCAGCGCCGTGCCGCATGCCGGATCGCAAGGGCCGAGGGCCTGCAGTGCGGCAAAACCTGCCGTGTGCCCGCCGCGAACGAAGCGGCACTGCACGGCACCGAGCGTTGCGCTGGCCGCAGGGCCGGCCCAACGCCCGAGTTCGGCCAGGGCCTGCTGCCAAAGATCGGTGCCTTCGCTGTCGCTCATGCGCTCGGGCAGGGCCAGCGCCATACGGGCGGGAGCGGCCCACTCCGCATCGTGTCCCGGCTGTGCCATCGAAGACACCACGTCGGCCAAGGCGGCACCGAGCAGCCGGGCGAGGCGGGATATGCCCACTGCGCCCGATGTGATCTCCGGGCACGGTGCGGTCGTGATGGCATGCGGGCCGACGCCGGGGTGCGCTGCCTTCTGGAACCGTTTTTGCAGGCCCACCCAGGACGCGGCGGACTGCCAGGCGCTGGTGCCGGCCGAGGTGACGGCTCCAGCGTGTGCGATGTGCCAAACGCCAGGCGCGGCGGCTGCGGTCGAAAGAGGTGGCATCTCGATGGATCAGGGCAAGGGGGATGGGTTGCGGGGGGCGCGGGCATGGGCCGCGACGTGCGCCAGGCCGATCCGCTCCAGTGCGGGCGGCACGATCACGGCGCGCCACAGCAGCGAGGCGCGCTGCGTTGCGGTGTCCACCAGCAGCGTGTCCCAACGCAGTTCCTGGGGCGGGAGCAGCGTGCCGCCTGCGGTCTCCGCCTGCACGGTCAGGGTCAGTTGCGGCCACGTGAAATACAGCGGGCCCGCTTCCGACATTCCATGCAGGGCCAGGGTGTGGCCCGGTCGCGGCACCTCGCGCAACTGCAGGGCATCGGGCGCAGCGTTGTGGTGGCGCGGGTCGAAGTCCTCGGGCAGTTCGGGCGCGCGGGTCGCTTGCCAGGTGCCGCCGAAGGTGCCCTGCAAGTCGCGGCGCGGGACGTGGTGTGGCGGGACATGGCCGAGGGCGATGGGGTCGAGGGTGTCGTCCCAGGCGGTAATGGCTCGGTCCAGCGGTTCGATCCACGGCAGCGGTGCGCCTTTGGCGGCTGCGGCGCTGCGGTACCAGCCCATGCCCTCCGGGTTGGGCTCGAAGGCATGCACCTGGCCGGTTTGCGTGTCTTTCTCCTGCCCGCCGAATGCAAAGGGGCGCAGGAGCGGGATGCGCAATGCGGTGGCGTCGTTCGAGGCCCGCAGCCTGCCGATCAATCCAAGTTCGGGCAGCCAGGTGCGTGGAGCGAACGCGCGCAGTTCGATCAGGCGTCGCGATCCACTGGTGCCGAGGTAGTCCGCTGCGGCATCGATCCATGGTCGTGGGCAGCCGTCCGGCGCAACGGCCCAGCCGTTCACGATCAGATCGAAGCAGGGCTTGGGCGGCACGTACTCGGTCTCCAGGCAGGTCCAGAGTTCATGGTGGCGTGCTGCGATGGCAGCAGCCTGGGCCGCTTCCAGGGGCAGGCTGCCGAGCGTCTGGCGCACCCCCTCCCGCGAAATGGCGGCCTGGTCCCTTGCTGCCGCAAGTTGGGGCGGCAGGCCCGCCGCCTCAGCCAGTTGCCACGTTCCCTTGACGATCAGCAAAGCCGCGTTGCGCCGCTCGGCGTCCTGGTGCGGAAAGACCTGCGTGCGAAACGGCGTGTGGTTGAGGACCGGGCACGTCATGGCGATGGCGGATCGGCTTGCAGGCTGGCCACCAACTGCACGGTCTCCACCGCGGCCATCTGCCGGGCGGCGAGGTCTTCGTGGGACAGCGTAAACGGACGGTCGGTGACCGCGGCATGCTCCACGTAGAGCCAGCTGCGCAGCGCATGCCCGACGTCGAAGGCGTGCGTCAGGCGATGGGTCTGCGTGATCGGCTGGCCCGAGCGGATGCGGATGGCATCGAGCGCCCAGAGTCGATCCTTGAGTGCAGGATCTGTCCATCGGGTGATTTGGTCCGGCTCCAGCCCCGTGCAGCCGTTGGCCGCGAACACTTTGCAGACGAGGGCGCGCAAGGCGCGTTGGCGCTCGTCGGAGGTGCCCTGGGAGTTCACCAGCTCGCCCGGCACGTGGCCGAACACCAGCCGCAGGACGTCGCGCTCGCCCGGCTCCAAGGGCCGCTCCTGCCGTTCGATGAAATCGAGCACCGGCAGTAGCCCTTCGATGCGCCCCGCAAGGGCCGCGACCCGCAGCGCCGTGTCGTTGGGCACCCGGAGCCCTTGCAGGACGGCACCCAGGGCCGTTTCGGGTTCGCGCGCGGCCCACAGCGCGAGCGCGGCGTCGGCCGCGGCGGCCCAGCCGATGGGGTGCGATTGCTCGGTGGGGCCGTCTGCGGCGGTGATGCGGTCGATGTAGTGCCGCAGCTCAGGCTGCAGCCGGTGCCCGCCCATCACGCCCAGGGCCTGCAGCGTGGTGATCTGCCGGGCGAGGTCCTGGCCCTGCAGCACGGCCTTCCATTGTTCTTCTGCCCGGGGTGGCACCTGCCCCATGCGCGCGCAGGCCAGCAGGCACGCATCCGGGTCCGCTCCGCGCACCGCTGCCGCATGGACTGCGGCAATGTGCTCCGGCAATGCGAGCCGTCCCGCCAGTTCCACGCCGCAGGCCAGCAGCTGGGCGTCGTCCGACGCCAGAAGGTGGCCGCAGGTATCCGGTGCGGCATAGAACCACAGGGCATCCCGAACGCAGACGGGTTGCGCTGCATGCAGGCGGGCGATGAGGTCCAGGCGCGTCGCCACATCGGTTTGGTGCTGCTCTGCCAGCGCAACGCGCACGAACGCGGCACCTGCGATTTCCTCGGGCTGGGCCTTGCCGTCGAGAATCGCCGCCGCGTCCAGGCAGGCGGCGCCGTAGTAGCGGCCGACGGCGATGAGCGCGTCCAGGCGCTGATCGACGGCCTTCAAGGCGCGCAACGTATGCCCACCGCGCAACATGCCCGAGCGCCGGCCGTAGGCTCGGACGGCGATCCCCATCTGCCGGTTCAGCATGCCGGGCAATGGCGGCGGTGTGGAAGGTCGAATGCGAGAAATCATGGGCCGTAAAGGAAGGGCGGTAGCGGTCCTGCCACGCGATGACGGTCTGCCTCGCACCGCGAACGCAGTGGCGGCCACGGCGCGGCGCAGAAAGGTCAGTTCAACTCGATGGAGCCGCCTTCGACGCGATGGGTTTCGACCGCCGCCGATGTGATCTGGTGGCCCCGGATTTCGACCGATCCATCCTGCGAGAACTGCATGCGCGCATCGGCGCAGCGCAGCAGCACGCTGCTGACCGCGCTCAATTCGAGCTGGGTCACTTCCAGCGACAGCGCCCCGGTTGCCCGGTCGAATTGCCAGGGCGCAGCGGCGGGCGCGCCAGGGCAGGGCCAGGCCGCGACGATCAGCGCTGGCAAGGGCGCGTCTCCTGGCACCGCCGATGGAAGGTCCGCAGGCAGGGCCGCGAGTACGTATTGGCCTTCGATCACCCCTGGCATCTGGGATGCCAGTGCCGCACGATGTTCCTGCCCTCGGTACTGCAGGGTCACGGTCCCATCTGTCTCCTTTCGCAGGACTTGCGCTGGCAGGAAGGACCATGCGGAATCGGTGGGCGAGGCGACCAAGGATGAGGCATTTCGGAGCATGCGGGGATCAGTTTTCATGGATGCCCCCGGAAAGGGTGGTCACATCGCTGGAGCCGATGAGGCGGATGCTGTTGCCGTTGGCGGTGATGGTGCCGTCGGCCTGGAGGGTGATCGAACTGGCACCGACTTTCAGCGTAATCGTCTCCGCATCCATGGTGATGCTGGAGCCGCCACCACCGCCACCTTCTCCACCGCCCGAGGAGGACGGTGCGGTCACGTTCTTGGTCAGGCCCGCGCCACCGCCCCCACTGGCATCTCCGCCGCCACCCCCTACGTTGAGGCTGTACTTGGTGCCGACCACCGTGGTCTGATTGGTGCCCACCTTGATGTCTTGGTCGCTGCCCACCATGGTGCTTTGGTTCTTGCCCACGATGGTGGCCATGATCGCCCCGACATTGAGGTTATAGACCACGCCCACGTTTTCCATGCGGCCGATGCCCACGTTCTGCATGGAGGCGATGCCGATGGTTTCGGTCTTGAACTTGCCGACCTTGATCGACCAGTTGTTGCCGATCTTGTCCTTCTCATTGCGACCGATGGTTTTTGTCCGGTTCTTGCCGATGCTCACCGTCTCGTCGATACCGACGTCCTCGCGGCGGTTGTCCCCGATGCTGATCCGCTCATCATGATCCACCCGCTCGGTGCGGTTGTTGTGGACCGTGATGTCCTCATTCCGGTCCACTGTTTCCGTCCGGTCGCGGTGGATGACGTTGGTCTCGTCCCGGTCGATGGTCTTGCGGCGGTCCTGACCCACCCAGTGGTCTTCATCGTTCTCGACCTCGATGAGCTGGTCCTTCTGCGCATGCAGCCACAGTTGCTCGGCCCCGGCCTTGTCCTCGAAGCGGATAGCGTTGGCATCGCCCGCGCCGTTCTTCAGGCCGTCGCCGAAGGCCCCGCCCTTGCTGGATTTGGTCTTGATGCCCGATTGCGTGGCGTTGCCCGGCAGGGCCCACGGCGGCATGTTGTCGGCGTTGTAGACGCAGCCGGTGATGATCGGGTAGTCCGGATCACCATTCAAAAAATCCACGATGACCTCGTGGCCGATGCGCGGGATGAACATGGCCCCGAAGCCTGACCCTGCCCAGCCACTCGATACACGCACCCAACAACTGGAGTTCTCGTTCATCGCCCCGATGCGGTCCCAGTGGAACTGCACCTTGACGCGGCCGTACTGGTCGGGCCAGATCTCTTCGCCGGGCGGGCCTACCACCACCGCCGTCTGCGGACCGGTGGTGCGCGGCTTGCGCGTGGTGCGCTCAGGGGTGTAAGGCAGGCTGGTGGGTTGGGCTTGCAGGGTGAATTTCTGGAACGACCCCTCTTCCTGCGGCGTGCCCTTGGGGCCGGGCGCGGCGGCGCTGACCTGGGGGTTTTCCTTGAAGTGGTATTCGAGGCCGGTCAGCAGGTACTGCTGGTTCTGGTCTTCCCGCGGGTAGTTCTCCAGCGTGAAGGTGTAGCCGGGGGCGAGCGCCCGGTGACGCGACTGGCCCCGGACGGTGCTTTGGCCGGTGAGGCTCGATTGCAGACGCACTCGGGCATAGGCTTCGCCGTCGCCGAACTGGGTGTAGCCACCCGGCCATTCGTAGACTTCGTGGGCGTCGTGCGCGTGGCCCGGCGGGGTCTGGCGCATGTTGGACAGGTCGGCACGGGGTTTCTGGAAGTCGTAGTCGTCGTTGTAGTGCCGCCCGGAGTGGATGGCCTGGTGCAGTTCCCAGGCATGGATGTTCTCCTTGTCGGCGACCGCCGCCTTCTCCGGGGGATAGAACGGGATGACCGCCGCCCCCGGTAGCGGGCTGTGCGAGGCGACGATGTCGTCCGCCAGGATCAGGGTGTGCTGGCCGGCGGCATGCTCGAAGTAGTAGTACGCCCCTTCGTGCTCCAGCAGCCGGGACACGAAGTCGCAATCGCTCTCGCCGTATTGCACGCAATAGTCCCAGCTGCGGTAGCTGCGGGTGAGCCTCTTTTGCAGGGGGTAGCCGTATTTGCCCAAGACCTCTTCGACGATCTCCGGCGCGGTCTTGTTCTGGAATATCTTGAAATCGGTCTTGCGGGTGGCCAGCCACAGCCAGGGCTGCAGGCGCAGACGGTACGAGTAGGAGCGGTGGTCCTCGCCCTGCATGCCGAAGCGGGTGACGATGCCGTCCAGGTAGCGCCGGCCCCCGCCCTGCGTTTCCACCACGATCGTGGCGTTCTTGCCCAGCAGCGCCTTCGGGTCGATGCTTTTGCTGTCGCTCAGCAAATCCAGGTCAAGACAGAACAGTTGGCTGATGGCTTCCTTGCCCTGCAACTGCCGGAACTGCAATTGCTCTCCCAGGGGCGTTTGGATCGTGACGCGGCGGGTCATTGGTATGCGGACCCGCAATGGGGCCTGGTGGCGTTGAAACGGCGGCGATCATATCCCGTCAGATGGAATATCGAGCCATTTCTCCCTTGCACCAGACCTGTCTAAATGCGTCCAAACGTAACTATTTCGCCAGTTTGATATGAATTGTCACAATTGACCGGATCGCGGTGGCCGATCTGGCGCGCAAGGGTGCGCGCCTTGTCCCGTTGCTCTGCACGGATGCAGTCCGCCAGTTCAGTCCAGGGCATTGAACGCCAAGGGCTCGATCCCGCGCGCCCGGTCGATCTTCTCAGCCACTTTGAAGGCGGCCTCCAGTTCGCTGATACCGAACTCCTGCATCAGTTGGAAGCGTTCGGCTTTTTCCTCCGGCTCGGTCATCGCCAATGCGAGGTACAGGCTGGGCGGCACGGCACGGAACAGCAGTTCCATCGATTTGGACAGGATCACGCCCTCGGTGAACTTGCCCGCCTCCTTGCGCGCCGACAGCATCAGGGCCTTCTGGGAGGCGTTCAACTCCCGAAACCGTGCGATCTTCTCCACCTCGTCGGGCGGCATGGACAGGCAGATCCACCACTCGATCATGTTGAGCATTGGTTCCGCCGCCTTGGGCAAATCGTCCAGGTTTTGCGTCGCCAGCCAGTACCAGGCGCCGAGCTTGCGCCACATCTTGGTGATCTTCACCACATAGGGTGCCAGCAGCGGGTTCTTTGTGATGGCGTGCCCCTCGTCGGTCACGTTGATGATCGGCCGACCCAGGAACTGGTCGCGCTCGGCAATGTTGTTCACCGTGTTGATGAGCGAGATGTAGGCGATCGACAGCTGAGCGTTGTAGCCTTCGCGGGCGAAGGTGGCGAGGTCCACGATGGTGATGTCGGCCTCGGGCCACGGCGTGCCTGGCCGGTCGAACATTTCGCCATCGACCCCCTGGCAGAACATGTCCATGGCATCGGCCATTTCCAGCAATCGCGAGCGTCGGCTTTCCGGCAAGGTGCTGTCACGGCTGCGCTCTCGCAGCGCATCGCGCACGTCTCGCGTCAGTACGGTGCGCCGCTCACTGGTACAGCGCTGCGCCGCATCCAGAATGCATTGGCGGATCAGGCTGCGGTCGGCGCGCGTCATGCGGGCCTCCTCCTTGTCTTCGCCCCCCGTGATCATCAGGCGGGCAGTGATCTCCAGTTCGCCCAGGACGTCACGTTGTTCGTCGTGATCGGCGGCGTGGTCTGGCTCTTCCCTGTCCTCGTCCAGTGCATCGGCGTCCAGGGTCTGCACCTGGCTGGGCGTATCGACCAGGCGCCAGGCATCGGCAAACGGAGCCAGGCTCACGCCCGAGCCCGGAGACAGCTTGACGCGATGCACCGTCAACCCGAGCCGCTTGGAAAAGTCGCCGAACAGGCCGAAGCTGTTGCCCGCTTCCACGATGAACAGCCGTGGCCGGTAGATCGCGGTGACCTGGTTGAGGATGTTGTTCAGCGTGGCGCTCTTGCCCGAGCCGGTCGGCCCGAACAGGAACAGGTGGGCGTTCATCTGCCGATCCAGGCGATTCAACGGATCGAACGTCACGGTCCCGCCGCCACGATTGAAGAAGGTGATGCCGGGGTGGCCCGTCCCCTGGCTGCGGCCCCACACGGGTGCCAGGTTCGCCGCGTGCTGTGCGAACATCAGCTGCGTGTACCACTGGCGCTGATCCTTGGCCGGGTCATAGACGCACGGCAGCCAGCGCAGATAGCTGTTGAGCGGGGCCACCTCGTCCTCTTCGCGCACCGGCTGCAGGCCCGCGTTGAGCAACACGTTGCCCAGGTGCACGCCGCGCGCGTCGAGTTCGGCCACATCGCGTCCTCGCAGGTAAAACGCCATGGAGGCGCGGTAGAGCTTGTGCGAGCTGCCGATCAGGCCGCGCGCCTGCCGCACGTCCTTGAGCGTCTGCTCCGACGCCAGCGTCTCGCCGACCGCCTTGCGGGCGATCTGGTTGAGATGGGATTCCAGAATGTCCTGCGGCGTCACGACCAGCGTCAGGCACATCACGGTGTCCTCAGGCATCTGGTCCATCAGCGCGTTGATGGCATCGCCGCCCTTGCGGGTCTCCCCGGTGACGTGGCCCGTGGCAGGCGGCAGGCGAAGCCGGTCCAGCACGATGGTCCGGTGCGGCATTGCGTCGAAATACCAAAGACCGTTGTCGGCATCCGATCGCGGCTGGCCGAAGAAGAGGCGTTGCGCGAAATCCGTGCCGCTCGCCATCTCGATCTCACCGGGATCGGTGGATTCGGGATAGGCCGCCAAGCGGTAAAAGCGCTCGCGGTCCTCGGCGCTCGGCCCCAGCAGGGGCGGGCAAGGGTTGAACCAGCGCAGCAGCCATGCATGGATGTCCGCAGCGGCCAGGCGGCGCGATTGCACGCCGGCATTGGACAGGCCACCGACCAATCGCTCGCAGATCACGTTCAGCGCCTGCTCCGGTGACTGACCCCTGCGGGCCGCGGTCTGGTGAACACGCCGATAGGCGACGAGACGCACGCGGCGGGTCTGCCCGCGCCAGGGCAGGCGCGTGACCGTGTGGTCCTCGAACAAGCCCCCCGGCTTGGCCACCGCCCGCAGATGATGGGCCAGGAACCGCAGGTAGAACGCGCTGAACGCGGTTCCCTGCGCACGCGGCTGCACGTAGTTCTCCAAGGTCTGCAGGTAGTGGTTCCAGTCCGCCTCGTCCTGCACGTAGAACTGCACCACCCACGGCGATTCGTCGAGTTCATCGAAACTGTCCTGAAGCGCGTTTTCCACGGCATCGCGCGCCTGCATCAGCCAGTCGGCCTCGCGGCCTTCCGTGCCGATCGGCTGCAGCTCGAAGAACGCGGCCACCGAGGTGCCATCCTCCAGCAGCATGCATCGGGAGTCGGGCAGGTACTCGGCCCAGGGCAGCATGTCGGCAAACGATGGGGTCACGTCGTAGAGCGCCTGCTCGTCGGCGACCGTCGCAGGGCGCGTTGCCCGGCCGCGTGGCTTGCCCGGCTCGGCGATGCCTTGCGCCGCCAACGCAGCGACGTGGCGCTCCCAGGCATAGGGCGGCGGCGCGTCCGCGCCAGCGTCGGGTGTGGCGTTGCGGTGGCGCTGGAAGGGCCACCGCATCAGTAGTCCTCGGTCCGTTCTCCGGGCATCGCGTACTGCACCCGCTGGTACAGCGGGAACACGGTGGTGTAGCCCGGAATCGGCACGGGATCGGTGCCCGCCAGATGGGGGAACACGTACATCGCCAGGTCGGGATTGGGCAGGCGGTGGAACTGCCGATCGATCTCGTTGCGTGCCGTGCGGGTGTAACTCGCCTGGCTCGCGGGCGCTGCCTTCACGTCCGCTTCGGTGAGCGGGCGGCGCAGCGACTGCCGGGCGTCGAGCAACGGCCCGGCCTGTCGGCCTGCGCCCGCGCTGCCGCCGGTTTCCGCGTTCCAGACGTCGAGCATGGTCTGGTCGTCGTGGGGAAGGAGTTTTTCCTTGCTGGTCGAGCAGCCCGCCAGCGCGAGGGCGGCGAACAGCGCCGCCATGCCGTTAATCCAGGTCCTGCGCATGCAAGGCTCCTCCGAGGCGATGATCGACCTTGCGGCCCTTCGGGTCGTAGTCGATGGTGAGGGGTTGTTCGAGGTGCACGGCCACCTTCGCGCCGGGCCGGACATAGACGGCGGCGAAGGCCTGGCCATAGAGCTTGTTCACCCACTGCGACATGTCCTGCACGCCGCCGGCGAGGATGCGGCCCATCGCCTCGTTGCCGGAGATGCCGACCGTGCCCAGCGAGCCGTTGTTGTTGGCGACGACCGCGACACTGCCATTGTCGGATTTGATCAAGGAGGCGACACCGGCGCCCGCTGCGGTGATGAGCGATTGCGTCCCCAGATACTGCTGTGCATTGCTGCGCCGTTCGCCGCTGACGCAGGGGATGCCGTAGGGATCGCTGATCCAGCCCAGGCCTTCCCGCGTCCCACCGCTGTCGGTATCGCCATTGTCTTCACCCGTGCCGCTCTGCTGCCCATTGCCGGACCCGCGCCCGCGATCCTGCGGCACGGTGCGGATGGTGCCATCGGCGAAGACGAAGGTGACCGAGCGGATCTGGCCGCGCACGCATGAAAGGGTCCAATCGCCGGAGGCCGTGCCGCTCACCACGGCCCCTGCGACGTCGGGAATGTCGATGCCGTTGGCCGTCAGGTTGTCCGGCCCGATCAGCACCTTGAACGGATAGGGGTCGTTGACGGTGCCATCCACCGGCACACGCCCGATCAACGCGGTCATCGCGATGGAGCCCATCAGGGTGGCGTTGGTCGGCACGGTATAGACCGGCTTGGCGGCGGAGACTTCTGGCGCCTGTCCGCTAACGTCCGTGGTGTGATCGGCGGACGCCCCGTTGGCCTTGTCCATCCCGAACCGGGTGGGGAAACTGAAATTTTGATCGGACACACCGCTCTTTTTGTCGCGGCGCGCATCGTCGGGTTCGATCCAGCGCATGCCTTGCGCGCCGGGCGCGCCCTTGGCATCCGGCTCCAGTCCGAGACCCACTGGAAGGTCGGCATCGCCGCTTTTTCCGGCCAGCCCCTCGATCTGGCGCTGCACCTCCTGCAGCAGGCCTTGCGCCTGCTGGCGCTCGCCCGCGACCTGATCGCGGTCGGTGCGCAACTGGTTGCGCTCGGCGTCCAGCGCGCTCTGGATGCGCCGGTCGATCGCGCCTTCGCGCTGGCGCAGCCGCTCGTTCTCGGCCTGCTGGGTCTTGTTGTCCGCCAGGGCACCCTGCAGTTCGGTCCGCAACTGCTTGACCTGGCCGACCAGGGTCGCCACGGTGTCGCGCGGCGTGTCGGCATCGATGCCCAGGGTCTTGGCCTCCTCGGCGGTCAGCCGGGTGCCGGGCGGGCGGGGCGACGACGCGCTGCCGCCGGAGAACAGCTGGATGCCCGCGAACACCAGCACCAGCGCCAGCGGGACCATCAACCACTTGAGCAGGCCATTACTTTTCATGGGAGGCTCCCTGCGGGCGCTGGGCCGGTTTCGGAAGGTTGGCGGCGGCATCGATCCGGCCGATGGCGGGCAGCAGCGATTGCGCGAGGCCATGCCCCTTCGTCACCAGATAGACGACCGAGGTGTCGTCCGGCTGGCCGGCGGGCCCCAATGTCCCGTGCTGAAAGGTGGCCGTCACGAAGTCGCCCACCAAGTCCCGCGGGTCCAGGCTGAACGTGCCCGGGGAGCCATTGCTCAGTTGCACCGCCGTGACCCACAGGTCATCGAGCCGCCAGGCCGCCAGGGCCCGCGCCCGCACCGGGACGGTCGGCAAGAGGGTCTCCAGCGCCAGGTGGCGCGGGAGGTTCACGCGCGTGATACCGCTCAAGGGCTCGACGGTGCGCAAGGGGGCATAGAGGTTCTGCGCGGCGTACCGGGTCAGAACGACGGGGATCGGCGTCTCGCGCGGCGTGCGGGGCGATGATCCCGGCCCTTCGGCGGCATCCTCGATGGTTGCCGCAGGTTTTGCATCGCCGTAGCGCACGGCGGCGGCATCGGCCTCGACGATGCGGACCGGCTCCAAGGCCGGCTGGCCAACCCCGGCCGTTTCGGCGGCGACATCCAGCAGTATGAGTGCGCCGGTATCGGCGTCCTGCAATTGCAGCCGGGTGGGCTCGATCGGTTCGCTGGCACGCAGATAGATCGCGCCGCCCGCGCTTTGCACCCGCAACCGTCCTTCCAGCGATGCCGGCACGCCTACGCGGATGTTGCGGTCGATGAAGACGACACGCTCCTGATCGACATGCAGCGGCACCGCCAGGGGAAGCCGCTCCCAGCGCATGATTTCCAGCGCTTGTGCCGGGGCGGCCAGATAGGCCGCGGTCAGCAGCAGGCCGATGGACCAACGGTTGTGTCTCATGGTGTCTCTCCCAAGGCGCCACCGAGCACCCCCGAGGGCCGGCCAGGGGCGGGCGCAGGTTCGGGCGTGGCGATGCGTTGTGGCGGTGTGCTGTAGCAATCCAGCGCCAGCCCGAACGGGTTGCGTTCGGGATCGATGTCCGAGCGCGCGACCTTGAGCGGGTAGCGCACCAGCGCGCGCTTGACCTGTTCCGCTCCGAAATACTCGTCGGCCGTCACATCCAGCGTGACGAGCCAGTCCCGTTCGGACATGGTTTTGACGCGCAGCGCGGGATCGCTGCCATAGCCGCGCCCCGGAATCTCGTAGATGCCGCGCACGCGCTGGCGCAACTCGCCCGCCGCGCGGCGCAGTTCGTAGTCGTGCAAAAGGAAGTCCTGGCAGGCCGGCGTGAGGTAGGGCGACAGCGCACGGATATTGCGCGCATAGTCCTCGTCGCCATTGGTCGGCCAGCGCTGGAGCTGCTGCCAGATGTAGAACGTGAACGCGTACACGCTCTCCGGTGGAACCTCCCACCATTTGCGGGTGCTGCCCGACCGGAGGTCCGGTGGCACATGGATGGTCAGGTTGCGCGGCGAGCTCCACCAGCCCGCGCCCATCACCAAGGCGATGAGCAGCAGCGCGCCAGCGCCCAGGCGCAGGGTCTGGATGTGTGCGCGCAACTGCGTGATTTCGTTCTTGAACCGGCTCACGTCGTGGTCCTCCGGGTGCACCACCAGCCCGAGCGGATCACCAGGCCATCTCCCCCGAACAGCCAGGCCAGCGCCGGCTGGTGGCGTGCGATCCACCACTGCATCTGCCGGTACAGCCAGGTATCGGGCCGACCGCGCTTGTGACGACGCAGGACACCGCCGCCGACGAACACGCCGACCGCGATGCCCAGCACGATGGCGGTGGGCACGACGGCGATCGAGGCGGCGAGGAGGGCCAGCGGCACCCCCATCGCAAACCCCGCCGCGCCCGACAGTCCGGCGCAGACCCATAGCTCGTCCGCCGTGAGGCCCCGGACCACCACGGGATGGCGGTTGAGCCGGTGCGGAAGGAATGCGACCGTGCCATCGGGCCGGACATCGTGCTCGGCCATGCCCATGCCCTCACAGAATCCCGGTGGCCTTGGTGAGCAGCCAGATACCGACGACCAAAAGCACCGCACCGACCGCCACGCTCAATCCGAACTGGCCCCAGGTCTTGCGGCCGTTGTGGATCTCGGCGTAGGTGCCGTAGGCGTGGTAGCAGACACCGATGAACATGGAGGCGACGACGAGCAGCGCCACCAGCATCACGATGTCGTAGGCGTAGTTGCGCAGCGTTTCCATGATGCCGCTGCCCGCGCCGCGGGTGGGGTCCTCCAGCGTGGGCAACCCCTGGGCCTGCGCGAGTGAGGACAGCAGCAACGCGGGAATACTGGCCCGCGCCGAAAGGCGCACGGGCCAGCGGAGGAAGGAACGATGGGAGGGGACCGGATGCATGGTGTCCTGCCTTTGCGTCAAGAGAGAAGGAAGAAAGTCAGCACGAGGTACATCGCGACGAAACGCATCGCGACACCGAGGAACTGACGCTGGGAAATTCGTTGCTCCGACCAGCCGACATAGGCCGTGCGCAATGCCCACACGCCCCACAGCAGCAGGATGGCGAACACGGCCCCGACCAGCAGGCCGAGGGATGCGGAGGCATCGAAGCCCCCATTGGCCTGGAATGCGGACAGTTGCTGGGCCGTCATCGCTCGCGCTCCTGCCCGGCGTCCTGGCGGTAGTCGCCGGAGAGAGCAGCCGGGTCGCGCGGCTGGGCGCGCTGCGGGCTGAGGTAATCGCGGATGCCGGCGCGCACGCGCCGCAGATCGGCATTCAGGCGCGGGTAGTCGAAGTGGTATCGGGCAGGAACGCCGGGCGCGGCGGTGGCGGATTGACCGACGAGGCGATCGATCAGGTCCAACTGGCGAACGATGGCGGCGAGGCGCTCGCGCTCGATCTCCGCGTCATCGGCTGCAGCGGCCTGATGTCCCGTGAACAGCAAGCAGGCGAACAGGGCCGCAGCGAAAGCGGGTCGCCATGCCAGCGTCGATCTGTGGGTTCGATCCATCGTGCCATCCCGTCTGATGCGAATGGCTGGATGCTGCGGACTGGCGCGTGAAAAGTCCGCGATCTATCGGGAATGTGCCGTCACCACTTTCTTGTGCGACGACAGACATACGTTTCTGTCGATACCTGGGCGATACCGCCTGTTCCCCCCCGCAAGCGGTCGGGCTTCGCAAATCCTGATGTGAATTCGCCTGCCTTCGATCAAGATTTCCACAGCTTGGAATATCGTTTGTTTCCCAACACAGTCAGTCCACTTGCCTTCGTGTATTGCGTATTCGCAGCGGACTGACGGCCATCAAACGAACCAAAGGAACCTATTTCTCGCGACATCCCACCCCGTCTCGGCAAGGACTCGACAAACTCAGGAGCAATCTCGGATTGCATTCCGGCGTCATCGAGGTAATCGCCCAAAAAAAAAGACGCAAGCCAATCGGGCCTTCCTTGCGTCTTCCGTACCGCAGATCGGTTAGCAATGCCGCGTAGAAACCGCAGCGCTCATGGCCCGTATCGCAGAGCAAACCGCCAAGGCGGATTTCGTCATCCCCTTCCTGCGGGAAAAGAACCGGCGCTTTAATTTTCAGATTGTCATTGAAACGGAGAATTCTCATTGCCAAAAATCAACACGCCCGCCTTACACCCATCTTTTTCATCGAGCATCACATCTCTTGGCGACAAAAAATCTGACCTACCAGAAAGAAAGGAAATTTCACACCACACCCTTCGAGCAAGAACCGGCCCATCCACCTATGAGCATCAAGGCACTGTCGGAAATTTAACATCGCAAGCTCTAAGAAAAATAACACAGGTTCAAGAAAAGAAAATCCAAGTCCAGCAAATTGCCAAATTATGGGAGCACGCAAGGAAAGCGAAAATACAGGGCAATGACATTCACAAATATATCGAACAATCAGCATTCGCTCCGCGGCAAGATGGGAATATCGCGCAAAGATTTGCAGAGGGTCATCCAGCGCTGATACGTACGCTCAGATTTTATAAAGATAACGAAGCGACTAAAGAGTTTGGAGCCTCTGGCAAAACACCAGCAAAACGTGAAGTGGACACACTGACAAACCGGATCACTGGCCGCGATATAGTCATGACCCCTGCTTCGGCAATCGTATCTGGGGCAAAGGCCAACACGATTTCTCTGATGAAAAAGCCTGATCGGCCAAAGTGGAAAGGGCTTCCGTCCATTGTCTCCATGCCCGAAAACAGAACCCCTCCCTCCCTATTCGGACAGATTTCAAAGAGACCGGGATTTGGTGATGTGCATTCTTTCAAGTCTAACGAAGGTTTCGATGCCGAATATGCGCGAAAAAGCGCTTCGATGAGTCATTCCCAGAAGTTAGAAATGCTGGAGCGAAAAGTCAAAAAATACATTAAAACGGACCCACACCGTCAGAATTCTGATTTTTCGCACTCCATTGAAGAATTGGTGCAAAACATGCAGATTTTTCAGTCAAAGCAACCTGAATCTATTTTAAGACACAATGAATATTGCGCCAAATTAGAGGTTTGGGATGCCCGGGCACTGGAAGTCGGAAATTCTCCAAGCGTGGCAATCGCCACCTTGTTGGAGTTCAATTTAGAAATGGCAGCCCTTGCGAGAGATTTGGAACAAGAAGGGCCAGAAGGGAAAAATCTAATCGATTTCCTGAAGCGTCAAGTGTCATGGACCGAATCCGGGCAGGTGCAAGACTTGGCATCTAGCCTAGAAAGCCTGAAGCTGATCTCCAAGGAAATGCGAGAGGCGGTGTTGGCCGATATTACTTCAAATCTCCGCAAAGGGATATCGCTTTGTACTTATGAATTCCAGGAGGAGGGAAGTGCCATACGTGCCTTGAGTTTGCGAGATTTCAAAGCCAGCGAAATATTAACTGGCTTGGAACTTTTTCTTTCATCTAAAATGCAACATCTACCTACGAGAAGTCATTTTCTTTCAAGGCTTTAATTCTCCAAGCCTTTATCATGAAACCTCCAATACCATTGCTCAGCAGTAATTCGACCTTGCTGAGTAACTTTAGCAAATCTCGATCGAATGAGCAGTCGAGTGATCCGCAATCACCCCAATCCCGCGTGCTGCACAGCTCGCATATCGATGTTGTAGGTCGTTCCAGTTCAAGCAGCACTATGGCACCCAGAATACCAATGCCAGAGGTGAAAATGGGTGTTGCCATAGCTTCGCCTAGCCCCGTTAATGACACGTTCAGCAGCGCCACGATAAACAGATCGCCTTATGTCGTGACTGAACAAACGCCATCTGCCATTCGTCAGTTTCTCTCTCGGTCATTGTCGAACAACCGATATTACTCCATTTCCCACTTGCATCGCAGGGCAGAGGTCTATCTCGCGAACATCGGAGCGGAGAAGGCATTGATTGATACCGCTAGCCTCGCCCTGAAAGACCCCGCAACTCCTGCTGCTCAGCAGTCGGCATGGCTTTGTCATTTGGAACGCGGGCTTTGGGAGTCGGAAGAAGCGCTGGAGAGCAGAGATCGTCAGCGGCTCGGGGACGAAGCCCAAGGTCACATCGCTCCCTCCGACGACTCCCCTTACAAGCGTCCTAAAGCGTGGACGCCCTCGCCTGCGTCCAGTGCGGCATTCGCAATGATGCTCAAGGGTGAATCCGGCCCATTCACATGGGCACAAGCTCAAACAGGATTTGAAACGGCACAGGAGGGCCAACTGTTAGCGGGCCGTTTGAAACTTCAAGACCGCGTAACTTTCCGTGCTGAAAATCGCCACGATGCCACTCGCTCTGGGACTCATCCCACGAAAACATTGAATGGAGCCGATCTATCGCATGACACCGGCACGCACTTGAGAGACGCGCTTGGGGTGCCTGTCATGACCGGGACCTCGGGCTCATCGTCAGATGTGGCCATTGCCATGCGATATGGCGCGCAGAAAGCCGAAAGCTCCTGGGCAGCCCCTGGCTTATCTCAGGAAGAGGCAAAGAAAGCCCTGATCGATTTAGCCCTTCATTTCTTTCGCACCGAAGGCTCGAACCCGCCTGCGGTGCTGGCCAAGGGAATGAATGGGGTGCGAGCCCAACTCGGGTTGCCGGACAAGCAGGTAGACGCTGCCGAGGTTTTCGCCCACAGTTACCCTGAAATCCATGCCGCAGTATCGCTGACAGTTGACGGCATCGACCCGCGCGACCCGGTTGCCGTCGAGCAAGCGCTGAGGGAATACACGCTGCAGGCCAAACGACGGCTGGACGGAGTAAAACTCGTGAGCGGTCTGTCGAGCAAGCTCTGAGGGAATACACACGACAGGCCAAACGACAACTTGATGCGGCAAAACTTGCGAACGATCGGTCTTGACGATGCAGTTCGCCGATCAAAATCTTGAGCCTTGACCGACTTTTATCGCTGGCCCGTGTAAAGAAATTTCTCGCATTGGGTAGATGTAAAAAACTCGTCGATGTAGAGCAGACCACTATCTGCCAACTCGGCAGAGAATAGAAGAGGCGATGGTTTTTCGTCCAAGCCTGGGATGGTCGGTTTCTTCAAAGAAGCGCTGAATGGTCCCATTAACTGATACCGTTGATATGGATTGCCAATGCCAAGTTTCTCAATTGATTTAGCCGCAGAACGTATCGTCGAAAAACGATCTCAGAACAATTTCGAGGAAGTTGTCCGATGCTTTGCCACAGGCTGCTATCGCAGCAGCATCGTGATGCTTTGGACCGTAGTCGTCTGCGATCTTGTCTATAAATTGCAAAACTTGCGTGACATGCATGGTGATGTGCAAGCGGACAAGCTGCTGAAGGACGTTGAAAAAAAAGCAGCTTGATAATCCGTCCAATCCGGAGTGGGAGCTCTATCTCCTGAATGAGGTCGTTTCGCGCACCAAGTTGCTGGAAGCGGCCGAGCATATTCAGTTGCAAGGACTACAGAAACTCCGCCACCTATCGGCGCATCCTGTTCTTACTGGAAGCGACCTTTTGTTTCAGCCGAGCAAGGAGACAGCGCGTGCCAACATTCGCACCGCGCTGGAAGCAGTGCTTCTCAAACCGCCGTTGTTTTCTAAGAAAATAGTACCCGCTTTGGTGGCGGATATTGCCACCAACAAGGCGCTTCTGATTTCAACCGGCAAGCTCAAGTCCTATTTGGAGGCCCGTTACTTCCCGAACATGCCCGGGGCAGTGGAGCTGGAATTGTTTCGGTCACTCTGGAAATTCTGCTTCAAACTCAGAAATATTGAGACTGATACACACCGTGATATCAACGTTGTGGCGCTGGGTGTAATTTACGAGCGTAATCCCACCATGTTCCGCGCGGCGATGGACGGCGATCGGATTTATTTCAGCAATGTTGGACCAGATCCAGAACTGCTCGAAGCGTTGATCCATTTCCTGGCGGAGCATCAGTCGCTCTATGGATCACTTAATTCTGCAGCCCATATTCTCCTGCAAGGGCAGGCTGCGGGAGACATCAACCTCAGAATCAAGTCTTGGTTTCAGCACCCGAGCTTCGCTGCGCATCTTGCCGCATTGCATTCAGAAACCGCCGATGCATTCGATGATGCCAGCGAAAAAAAGCTGGGCACTGCTTCTGGATGAATCGGCAAACGAAGGTGTGCTGCAAACTGCATGCGAAATAGCGATAAAAAACTATGGCGCTTGCGTCAATTATGATGATGCGGACAAACGGTTTGGGCGCTTCATCGCGCCAATTCTTGGCAAGGTTGATGCAGCCAGGATGACAGCGCTTTTGAAAGAAATCGACAAAAATTCGCAGATATATGATCGGCGTCGCGCCAAAATTGATCACAGGGAAGTGGTGGCTGCTGCGTCGAATTTGTCCGTTGATACGAGTCCTTATAAGAACTTCTTGGCGAACGTTTGATTGGCGTGTCGTAAGCCGCCACCGAAAAAATCGATGTCGTTACGCCGCCAGCAGGTTCTATAGATATTTCTTGAAGCTGCCCACCGCGATGTTTACCGCCAACCCCAACAGCATCGCGCTGGGCAGCAGGATCAGCAGCGGGCTGACGCTCACGGGCAAGGCCAGATAGACCACCCAAGGCCATACGGCGAGCGGCATCACAGCAGCCTTCGCCCGGTGATAGACGAAACCGGACTCCCGCCCTGCACCGAAGCGCCGGATATCCCGGCGCACCAATCCATCTACCACCCCGACGAAGGCCGCCATCAGAAAGAGCGGCAGGCTGAGCACCAGGACGAGCAGTCGGACGATGAACACCAGCAGCATGAAACCGCTGGCAATCAAATAGCGCTCCGTCCAGACATACACCTGGCTGATGTAGAAGCGGAAATCCCGATGGTTGCCACGGCTGGGCGCGCTGGCCTGCGCCGACGCATCGCGCATCCAGTCCACCAAACCGCTTCGCACGAAGGTCCACTCGTACCCTTGCTCGACCAGCCATCGGCCCGTGCGCCCCGGTTCCTCTACCAGCGCGCTGCGCGTGAAATGCCCCGACAACTGGGCCAGTTCGTCGTTCAGCATGTTCGATGCGTGCCGCCAGCCTTCTTCCGGCCAGAACAGGTGCATGCCCACGCATTCGATGGCGATGCACAGCAACAGCGAGCCGCAGAGGACCCCGACGAAGCGAAACGGCAGCGTGATGACCTGGGCGACCAACCCTTGCTGCTGGTCCTGCTGGCGCCGGGCGGTCGCGGCCGGATCGCTCATGGTGCCGCCACGCTCTCTTGTGCCTCGTCCGCGGCCATGTGGCGAAAACCGTCCAGCAGATCGGCGGGCAGGGGGGTGTCCTGCAATCCTGCAAATCCCTGGTGTTCCCACCAGTCGCCGGCCTCCACGTAGTGCTGGCGCATGTATCCGGCCAGTTGCTGGAGGTCATTGGGCATCGCTTCGTCGGGATCAGGCTCTGGCAACGGCATCCGGATCTTCCAGAGATTGCCCCCTTCCAGCAACGCAAAAGCCTGGCCCTTGGGGAGACCAACCACATGCGCCGGCTCGATCAGCGGCACGCTGGAGGTGGTGATACGGTCCTGCGTGTTGCTGGTGAACGCCGTCTTGCCATGGATGTCTGAGCTGTCCGTGGCACCGCTCATGACGGACGTGGCGTAAACCTCCACCTTGGGCAACTGCTTCGTGAGCAGTTCGGCGGTGGCCGTCTCGCGCACCCGCAGCATGAACAGGTTGTTGAAGTTGCCCACCACCTGGCCGGCCTTGGCACGGTTGCCGATGCGTGCCTCGATGTCGGAGAGCGTCTGCGTGTAGGCGGTGACCTGGATGCCCGCACCACCACCCTTGTTGACCATCGGGATGAACTCGTCGCCCATGAGTTCGTTGAACTCGTCCGCATGCACGTTGATCGGAATCTTCGCGTTCGCGGATGCACCGGGCAGTCCATCGTCCACGCCGAACTTGTACAGATGCCCTGCGACCGACACCAGGTCGGAGAACATCGAATTGCCGACGGCGGCGGCGACCTCCGCATCGGACAGTGCGTCCAGGCCCACATAGACCACCGCGCGCTTTCGGATGATCTGCATCCAGTCGAAGATCGGCCGCGGGTCCGCCAGGTCCGAATAGTTCGGGGCCAGCAACTGCGCGATCTTGCCGGTGGTGAGTTTTTCCAGCAGCGGCAGCAGGCTTGCCACGATCTTGTCGAAATACGTGCGGTCGTAGCGCACGGCGCTGCGCAGGCCGTCGAGTACCGGGTCGTAGGTCCGCACCTGGGACAGGTACTGCTCCAGCGCTACGACACGTTTTTCCCGACCGATCATGTTGCGGGGAATGTTCTTTTCGTTCAACTTCGCTTCGAGCTGGACGATGATTTCCCAGGCCTTCGGCTCGTTCCGGGCGAAGTAGTGCTGGGCATACTCGATGAACAGCGCATCGATGTTCACGACATGCCGCTGGATCAGCAGGTAGTCGGGGCGCTGGCCCAGTTCCACCAGCGCACGCGCGATGATGTTGACGAACCGCCAGGCGAATTCGCGGAAGGCAGCGCTGTTGCCCTCGCCGGACAACTGCCCGGCGATGCGGGTGGCGACCTCCGAGATCCGCCCGAAGCGGCCCACGGCGTTGTAGCGTGCGCTGATGTCGGGCCAGCCGAGATGGAACACATAGAACTCGCCCTCGCGGCCTGCGCGTTTCGCCTCGACGTACATGCGCTTGAGCAGATCGGCATCGCCCTTGGGATCGAAGACGATGACGACCTCGAAATCTCCGTGGGCATTGCGCCGGCGAATGTCCTGCGTGATGAACAGTTCGGCCAGGCGCGTCTTGCCGACCCGCGTGGTGCCCAGCACCAGCGAATGGCCGACCCGTTCACCCAGGGGCAGGGTCACGTCGGTTTCCTGCGGCTCGATCCCGTGCAAGCGCGGCATGCCGCCCACGGGCGGCAACGGGCGCGCGGGATTGAGCGGGTGATCCCATGCGGTCAGGCGTCCGATGGCCGACAGCGGAAACGGCGCGAATTCCAGGCGCGCCTCCGCACGCCGGCCCAAGCGGTACAGGGCCGTGGGCTCGACGTAGCGGCGAAACTCCGGCCGGTAGGTCTGCATCAGGCGGTGGGTGTGCCGCTGGTCCCAGCGAAACCCCCGGCCGATGAAGAGCCGCTGCGAACTCACCGGAACCGCACGGCTGGTCATGACGTAGCGGGGAAGGCGGCGGATGTTGCGGCGGTAGCGCAGGATCGCCAGAGCGTCGCGCAGGCGGATCGCCCCGAAGGCGAGAAAGGCCATCGCGGAACCAGCGCCCAGCCGCGGGCTCAGCGCCAGCGCCCAGGGGGCCATCGCGCACAGCAGCGCGGCTCCCGCGCAGACCGCGACGGTGTAGAGCTCCACGGCGGGCCGGAGCAGGACTTCCACCGCATGGGGCTGGGCCATGGCGACGGACTCACTGCTCGATGCCGGTCGCGGTGATCAGCACGGGATAGTGGCGCAGGCCGAGACGCCCGGCAAGATCGTCCCCGGACACTGGGGAAAGCGTCAGACCTTGGGCCTCCCGACGCAAAGCGGCCAGGGCCCACGCCGATTCGACGTTGACCACCAGACCCGTCGCATTCATCTCGCGCAGGGTTGCGCCGCGTTCGGCCAGCCAGGCCCGCGAGCGGTCGTCGTCGCCGATCACGAACATCGGCATGAGCCCTGGCGCCTGGATCACACGGCGTGGCTCGGTGCCCGGCGACAGGCGCTGCGAACGCACCGGCAGCATGTCCGCTTCGGAAAACAGCCGGGCCGGTGCGGCGGGCACGGCCGCGCTGGATGGTGATGGCGAAGCCTGCTGTTTGGGCGGCGGGCTCAATGCTTCGTAGTAGGGCAGTGCCGAAGCGCCGCCATGGTCCTCCACCACGGTCAACGGGGACTGGGCCAGAACCGGCCACGCACTGCAACATAGCAGGCAGGCCAATCCTGACCGGGCGGTGTATGAGTGTTTCATCGGAGGCTCCTTGTCGCATTCATGGGTCGCTGCGCTCGCAAAGCGCCAGATCGGATTGGCAACCGCCCCCGCCCTGGTCATCGAAGAACATGTCGTACTGCCGACCGCCACGGCTGGTACGGCTCCACTGCACCACGGTGCGGATGCCGGCGTAGGTGCCCGGCCGCTCCACGTCCATGGGGTCTTTCACGGCGGGAAAAAACGTCGCGGCCCGGCGCTTGTTCGCTGCGGCCACGATGGCCTCCCATCGCTCGATGCGGTCGATGTGAGCTGGAAACCGCTCGGCAATGGATCGAAGCTCGCCCTTGCGGCAGTTGACGCAGGGCATGCAGCCCACACGACCCATGCCGTGGGCGTAGAGCGGGTTGGGCTCCAGCCCGTGTCGGCGGTGCAGCGCCCATACGTCATCGACCGACCAACGGAAAATCGGGCGCCACACCATGCATCCGGTCTCATGGCGGTTCCAGCGCGGTTGCTGGGCCCGGTGGGCGCTCTCCTGTGCGCGGATGCCCAGCCACTGCAGGACCGGGCCGTTGCGCAGCATGGGAAACACCACCTGCACAGTGATGGGCTGCGCTTTCAGCTCGAAGGTGCAGAACTGCGCCATCCGGCTCGGAAACCGTCCTTTGGAGATGCAAAGGTCGAGAAACGGGATGCCGGTGGGCTCATGCAATGCCGCGGCTTCCCGGACGATGTGATCGGCCACGCCCATGCGGGGCCATTCCCGCAGCACGAACGCGCGGTGCCGTGCCATTTGCGCCGTGAAGTCGGCGCGCACGATCTCGATTTCCGGGCCACCCGTGCGCGCGGCGAGTTGCTGGATGAAGGCGTAGGTCCACTCGTGCTCGTTGCCCGTGTCGGCGAACACGGCGCGAAACGCGCGGCCCGATTCGAGCGCCAGCAGGTAGGTGGCAGTGCTGTCCTTGCCACCCGAAACGTTGACCAGATGCTGGATGCGGGAGCCGTGGCGGCGGATCATTGGGGCGTCCTTTCCTGCCATCGCGCGCCGTGGTGCCAGCCCGCCAGGGCCGCTTGGGCTTGGGAGGGACCCAGGACGCGCGCCAGGTGCTGGCCGACGCTTCGGCGGTAGCGGGCGGCTGGCGCACCACCGGCCGGGCGGTGATAGCGGCCCATCGCCATCAGCCAGTCCTCGCCGGGGTCGTATTGCTCGCGCAGGATCTCGGCGGCGATCGCCAGATTGCGGTAGGGGTCGAGCAGATCGCAGGGCCGGTCGTAACGGTGCTTCTGGTAGCCGAGGTTGATCTGCCCCAGGCCCGCGTCCACGCGCGTGGACGGAACCTCACGCAGCGCCCTTTGAAGACCGGCGCAGGCGTCGCCGCGATTGTCGAACCGCCGGGCGTCGCCCGCCACGTTCAGGGTCCAGGGCCAGGGCACCACCCGTCCGCCGCGTTGCCACCCGCTTTCCTGCAGCGCGACCGCGTACAGGACCGCGGAGGGAATGTCGGCGCGCCGGGCGGCGATCTGGTAGGCGGGAGGCGGCATCTCCTGCGCCTGCGCCGCAGCGCTGGCAGCCCCCCAACTGGCGAGCAGGATTGCCATGGCAGCGAGCCGGTTCATTGGCGCTGCCATTGGCCGTCCACCTGCCGCACGACGGCGGGCAGATCGCCCGGCAGTCCCAGCGACAGCCAGCGGCCCGTATCGTGGTTGAGGGTGATCGTGCCGGAGCGGACCTTGCCCGGATCGATGCGGGCCTGGCGGGCCCATTCGCGGATGCGGCCATCCTCGGCCCGGCTTCCGACCATGTAGAGGTCGAAGGGCGTCCCGGCCGATTGCAGTTGCTGCACCAGGGGCAAGCAGGGCGCGCAATCGCCCTTGACGAAAACCGCCAGGCGGGCCGCAGCGCCTGATGTGCCGGGATGGGGGTTGGCACCGGGCAGGCTGACCCGCTGCGCCCCGGGATGCCGGCGCTGCCAGGCGGCATCGTAGGCGCGCTGATAGACCAGCATCTTTTCCACGCGGCGTGCTTCCGCCTCGACCTGCAACTCGGCATAGCGGCGGCGCTCTTCTTCCGAGCGGGCCTCGATGCCGAGCGCCGACAGGGGGTCCAGGTGCGGAGAGTAGGTGCCCAGCGGGCCTTGCATCACCTCCCGAAAACGCGCCCAGTCCTCCACGCCAAGACCCCAGGTGCGGGCCTGCTGCTCCTCGCTGAGCGCGGTGGTGGCAGGTTGCTCCCGGTTGGGCACCACGGGAGAGGACCGCAGGCGGGCATCTTGCGAAAACACCGGCAGCACGCTGCCTGCCGACAGCCCGAGGGCCAACGCGATGCGGGTGGTCCAGTGTTTCATTGCATCCTCCTATGGCATGGCCAGGCGACGGACTTCGCCCTGGTGTTCCCACACCGCCGTGCGGTTTTCGATGGTCTCCAGCCGCCAGCCGGACTCGACGTCACCAGGCCGCAGCACACGGGCCTGCGACGGCGCGGAGGCGTTCTGCGGCAGGATGTTCAGGAAGCGTTCGCCGCCACGCACCTCGCTGCCGATGACCTGGAAAGGTGGCGCGGATGCCTTGGGCCGTGGAGGCGGTGCGCCAGGCGATGGGGGCGGTTGTATCGCCACGCGCGCGCTGGTGTTCAGGCGCTCTTCCAATTGTTCGATGCGGCTTTGCAGCGGTGACAGGTCCGGCGCAGGCGGGCGCTCTGCGATGGCCTGATCGACGTCTGCCAGCCGCTGTGCGATGGCGCTGCGCGCCTCCTCGAAATCGGCCTGCGTCAGTGCAGGTGGCTGCTGTTGGACGCTCTCGATCTGCTGCGCCAGTTCCGCCAGACGGTTTTCCAGGGAGGCGATCTGAGAGGCCCGTGGGCCGGCGCTGGTCCGCTCGGAAAGACGGGACAATGCAACGTGATCGATCACGGCGATCACGCTGGTGAGGACGAGCGCGGTGATGGCGGTGGCGCGCAGGAGCATCGAGCGGCTGGGCGGGCGCAGTGCAGGGAGTTTCATGACCGAGCCCCCTGCCGGGCCGTGGGGACCTTGGCCGACGTGCCGGTGCGGTCGGGTGTTTTCGATGCCTTCTCGCCAGCAGGCGCGGGCGGGGACCCGGCACGGGAAAAGCACACGCTGCGGGCAGCATCGTCCACCCGAAGTTCCCAGGTGGGACCCGCGAGTGTCAGCAGGGCGTCGCGCAGCAGCACAGGTCCCAGCCGGTAGTGCGCGGCCGGCAATGGCAGCGTGTCGAAAGCCGTGACCTCTCCCGCCTGGCACAGTCGATAGCCCGAGTGCAGCAGCACATGGCGCAGGCCATCCCCGACCGTGGCCTGGCGCGCATCGGGCACCGACACCTCGATCACCTGTTGCAGCAAGTCCTTCTGCGCGGATTCCGGGGCAAGCTCGACCAGCGTATAGCGTCCCTGGCGCACCACTGGCACGAAGCCGGGCGGTGGCTTGGGTGCTGGCGTTGCAGCGTGCGATGGGGACCGGGTGTTCAGCGGCGTGGCCGATGTGGCAGATGCAGCGGACGTGTTGGGTGGCGGTGCCTTGGCGCAGCCGCCGATCAGGGCCGCGGCGAGCCACAGGCCGCAGCCTGCGAAGAAACGTGGGGAGGGATGAATGGATCGCATGGTGGCGGTTCTCTGGAACATCGAACCCGCACGATTGCCCAACGGGCCGGGTGGATCAGCAAACAAAAGGCACCGGCCAGCACCCGGTTTGGCAGGGCGAGGGCGCGGTGCCCATAAAAAAAGCCGGCAGCCCCCGGAAGGGCTGCCGGCTTAGGAGCGGATCAAGCGGCAACGAGTTGCCTTGCCAGCGCGACCTCGATCGAGTCGCCGTCCTGGTTCAGCGCATCCAACCCGGATTCCGGCACGTCGCCTGACGTGCTTTGCGAAACCAGGATCTTCCTCGCCATCAATGCCAGGCAAGTCATTTGCGACGTGGCCGCATAGCCCAGGTAAATCACTTTCACCGGCAGGTCCTGGCCGATGCGCCAGGAGCGCCGCGCGGCCTGCTGCAGGGTGTACACGTTCCACCCCGACTGCATGAACACGATCGTGGGGAACTCCAGCAGATCAAGGCCCGTCTTGACCAGCTCGGCGTTGGTGAGAAGCACGTCGATGCCCCGGTCCAACTGCTCGGCGATCCAGTCCTCGCGCCGGGAGGTGTCCACGCTCGCGCGCAGCACCGCGACTTTCAGACCTTCCTGCTCCAGCAGCGACTTGAGCCGGGACGTGGTATCCCGCGTGCCGGTATAGACGGTATAGGCCAGCACCTTGCGATGGGCGGCTTTCTCTGCCTTGCAGATGTCGATCAGTTCGCGCTCTTTCGGCATGACCTGTCGGTCGCTGAACTGCGATGGCGTGCACGCGAGGGTTTCCCGCGTGCGTGGGTGCGTCACGACCTCGGAACGAAAGCATGTGTCCGGCCAGGCCAGCAGCACGTTGAGGACCACCCCCAGCAGCGTCGTGTCGCGTTTTCTCAGCGCCGCCTTCAGTTCGGCCGTCAAGCGGCCCGCGAGTTCGCGGTAAGCGCTTGCCTGGTCGGTCTGCATGGCGACCTCGCGGAACTCCTCCTCGTAGGGCGGCAGGACGTTGCCGCCGATGTCGCGCAACTTGAGGAACACCGTGAACGGCAGGACGCATCGCAGGATGCCCTTGGGTCCGAACCCCGGGGCCTTGACCGTGCGCACCGACACCTTGCTGCCGCGCGCCGTCTTGTGGGACGTGCCCGTGCTCTCGGAATAGATGTCCTTGAGCACGCCATGGTCCCGCATGAAGGCGAGGGCCGCAGATGCCATGCTGCCGGTCTTGGAGGGCCGGTAGCCGTCTTCGATCATGCGTGCGGGCAACGTCCGGAACAGCAGCGCGAACAGGTCGTCCGCGTAGCCGCCCATCAGCGTCCCGGTGAGAAGCAGGGCCTTGCGCGCCTTGGAGGCGAGCACGCCCATGGCCTGACCCTGGGCAGAGCCGGGCGACTTGTACTCATGGCCTTCGTCCACCACCAGAAGGTCGAAGAACCCTTGGGGAAGATAGCGCTTGATGAATTCCGAAGGCTGGTATCCGCCTTCGCCGAAACCGAACTCCATCGAGGCCATCGCGCGTTCCATGCGATGGGCCTGCCGGTCAGAAAACACCAACTGGCCTTTCTCGTCCATCAGGTTGATGAACTCGAACAGGTTGTCACCCAGCAGCGAGACCAGGAACGCCTCGCCGAACGTCTTCATCAGACGCTGCGCCGTGGCTTGCCCGATGGTCGGTATCCGCTTGAGGGCCTTGATGACGGCCGACGACTGGTCGGTGGCGGACAGCGATCGCGGTCGCATCAGCGTCCACAGCGCGGATGCGCAATGGCCGCACTTGCGGCGCGATTCCTCGGCCTGCAGTTCGGCCGTCGAGATGGGTTTGCCATCGAGGTCGGTGATGGCCGTCCCGCAATGGGGGCAGGCCCCCACCGGCCCATTGAGCGTGCGGCGTTGGACGAAGGAGGGCCTCCAGTGAAAGCCCATCCGCATCCTCACCCGCCCCAAGACGAAGAACTCCTGAGCCTGCGCCGGCACGCCGAGCTGCTCGCGCAATTTGAGCAGCTTGACCAGGGTATCGGGGCCGTTGAGCACCCACACCCTGGCACCGGGAACGGTTTCGAGGATTTCGCGGCGCCACTTATAGACCAGGTGGGGCGGCGACAGGACCAGGGTGCGGCGGCAGCCTTCGGCGTTCATGACCGCCGCGGTGGCGATGGCCATGAGCGTCTTGCCGGTGCCCATCTCCGCATTGATGATCGCGGCACGCTCGCCACGGTCCAGCAGCAGCTCGGTCACCGCGTGGACGACCTCGGCCTGTGCGGGAAAGGGAGCGCGTTTGAGGCGCGACAGCGCCATCTGCCGGGCGGGACGGGGTTGCCCCGCATAGACCGGCGGATTCGCGCGATTGAGGGAGTCCAGCAGCTCGTCGCCGAATTCGCCCACGAAGTCGGTGAGGCTGATGGTCAGAGGAGTCGATGGCGTTGCGAACAGGTCGTCCTGCGCGGTGCCATCGGTGAGGGTATCGGTGTCGAGATCGAGGGACATGGTGATGCTCCAAAAGAAAAAGGGCATGCACCGGCCCGCAGGGCGATGGACATGCCCGTTGGGGTGAGAAGGAAATCCGGCGGCTTGTCAGCCACCGAAATGATCAGTATTCGCTGGGCAGCAGCAGCGTGGTGACGCTGCGATCCCATTCGGTGATGATCCAGAGCGTCAGGATCGGTGACAGCTCATAGGATGAAAACAGGCGGTCCTGGCCCGTGCGCAGCGCGGTATCGTTGGATTGCCAGTCGCTGTCGCCGAGATCGCCCCAGTCGGCATTGAGATGCCGGCGAAGGCAAACCAGGGGATCGATGCGGCCCTGCTGGACCAGATCGTTCACGCCTTGGGTCATGACCAGTTGCCCGGCCTGAAACTGCGTGGAAGACAAGAGTGCGAGTGCCATGGTGGCTCCTTTCGAGAGGGCGGGGCCACGGCATCCCCGAAGGGGTGCGTGACCCCTTTGGGTGGTTGGGAAAGATGGAAAGACCGTCAGAGAAGCGGGTTCTCTTCGGGCAGCTGGATGACGGTGAGGCTGCGATCGCCATTGGTGACCACCACCAACGACAGTCGGCGTGTCACCGCATAGCGTGAAGTCAGAAGGCCGCCGGACTGGAATGCGGCGTCGTTGGCACGGCGCCCTTCATCGTCCAGTTCGCCCCAGTCGCCGCGCAGATGGCGGTGCAGGTAGCGATGCGGATCGACAAGTCCCTTGCTGTCGAGCCACTGCACCTTGTCGCTGAGCTTCAGGGTGCCGGTGGAAAACAGAGGGTGGGAAGGCTGCGCTGCGCGCATGCCGGTGAAAAGCCGCAGTGGCATGGTGAACTCCTTTCGGTGGGCAGGGATGAAGGCCGGACGAACGCCCTTTAGCGGGCGGATCGTTCCGGTGAACGAAGGCGGCGATGAGCCGCTTTGGGGAACAGGGAAGAACGTCAGCAGATGGTGAGCACCTCGCCCCTTGTCGGGGAGCCAGGTGTCATGTCCCATGCGCGGATGACGGGGACGAACTTGTCGGTGAGGATGCGTGTCTCGGCGATGGAGCCGTCGTCACGTTCGGTGTATTCCACGGCGGAGGTTTTCTCCTTGTGGGTATCGCCCTTCACCACCATGACCTTGCCGCTGGGTGAGCGCACGACGCCGGAGATGGCGCCTGCGGCCAGGGCCAGGGCCAGATGCCATTGGGACAAGGCGCGTGCTGGAGGCCGCAGCGATTGCTGCGATGCGCCCAGGTGCGTATCCAGAGACGGCCACAGCCCTTGCAGGCGATGGACCTCCCGCGCGAATTGCTCGGGCTCCACGGACACCCTGCAGAAATGTTCCGGCTCGGCTGTCGCCGATGGAACGGTGTATGGCAGGAAAGGCCATTCGAGGGGCAGTTCCTCCGCTGAGACATCGCCCGCGCCGATCTGCAGAAGCCGTTGGCGCGCGGGCCGGGCCGCATCGGCCAACAGATCGCGTTGGCGCACGCGGGTGCCGAAGATCACCACTTGCTTGTACTGCGTCTCCACCGCACGGTAGATGCGCAGCCCGGTGAAATGGCGTGTGAGCCAGCCCACCAGTTCGGCATCGAGCACATGGCTCGGAATGATGAACACCAGCACGCCGCCGTATTGGAGCAGCGGCAGGGACCGTTGATAGAACAGCTTTTCCAGCCGGGCGCGGCCCTGTCCCTGATAGCCGATGTCGCCATCGGCGCTCCTGGACAGATCCCCGTAGGGCGGATTGAGCCACAACAGCCCGAAGCTCTGCCGGCTCACCAGCGTATCCATGAGATCGCTGTGCAGGCAGTGATCGACGAGACCCCTGGCATGGCTGGCGCGCTCGCCATCGAACTCGACGGCATAGGCGGACACCTGGCTCCGGCCCAGGGCATGTGCGGCTTCGGCGATGGCGACGCCTTCGCCCGCACAGGGATCGATGATGCTCATTCGAGCGGGTGCCGGTGCCAGCGCCTTCAGCGCTCGCTCCAGCGTAGGTTCATCCGTCGGGAAATACCCGTTCTTGGCAAAATTCCGGGCGAGCCGGGGGAACATGAGCGCCATGGAAACCTCCTTTGGCAGATGGGGAACAGGCAGAGGGCGAGCGCGGTGCGCGGGCCGGGGAGGATGGGAGATTCAGGCGACACGCCGAAGCGCTTCGCCGCTGGCCAGCTCGTGGCGGGTGGCACCGAGGGTGCCGTTGCGGATCAGATCGCCCAGTCCCTTGGTGAGCGCCGGAACATCGATCGAGAGCCGGTAGCCCTCCAGCGGTCCGAGGGCCATGGGAAGGCGTGAGAGCATGGATTGCGCGAGCAGCATGTCCAGCACGGTGTCGCGCCAGTGGTCGAGCAGCGGCAAGGGGCAGGTGTCCTGCACCAGGGTCCACAGCCGTTGGAATGGCTGATCCGCATCCCGGCGCAGGAGCGCCAGGGCACTGGCGTTGGCCTTGTCGGGCTTCACGCAGCGCTGATCGAACAGCCACAGATTGACCATCGAGCCGAACAGCGTCCGCCGGAACACGCGCGTGGAGCGCTTGTCCAGGCGATCGACGTTGCCGACGAACACGGGAACGGACCCGTTTTCATCGGTCAGGATGTGGAATTGATCCAATCCGTCTTCATCGTGTCCCAGCGTGAGCCGGGCGATGAACTGCTGGATCGCGGTGTCGCGGGCCCACACGGACAGGAAGACGAGGTGGCCGCTTTCGTCCCCGACATAGCCATCGACCATGAGGTCGGGGCATTCGTCGATGCGCAAAAGCGATGAGGAAGAGGGGCGTTCGGGCATGGGTGGCGTCCTTTTGGAAAAGCGGGACAGCCACCGAACCCGTGGGGCAGGTGCTGTCCCAGGGGGTGGATGAATGCGGCGATCCGAAGCGGATGGCCGGGTGTGCGATCAGGTCTTGAGATGCCAGTCCTGCGACATCGGCTGGAACTGGTAGCCCAGGGCATCGAGGCGGTCGCGTTGCTGCCGCATGACACGGCGATCGACGGTCGCATCGAGCTTGACGATCGGGCCCAGAGGCCAGAGCGTTCCGAACAGTGCCGCATCGTCTTCCTCGGCGTTTGCGCCCGAGGACGGTGCATCCGCCGGCTCGCTGCCGAACGGCGTGGTGTCGATCAGCGGGTCCGGACGCTTGCGCGACTTCGGCGTGGCTGTCGCCTTCGGATCGGACTTCGGGGCCTGCGGCTCCTCGTCGATGGGATCGACCTCCTGGGGACCCAGTTGCTGGGCTTCGTCCCGGCTCAGCCGATCGATGTTGGAGACGGTCATCCCGCCCAGATAGGCGCGGATCTCGACGACCAGGCGACCGTTGGCGTAGTAGGTGGCGGGGCGGATCTCCACGAGCGTGAATTCGCCCTCGTACTTGCCTTCGTCGTATTGATCGAGTTCGGCGTTCTTCACGACGAACTCACCGATGGAAGTGGTAAGGCGCCCGACGTTGAAATCGCCGTTGCGCCCGTGGATGGTCTTGATGGCCAGCTGACCGGCAAGAAGGATCATGGAAGGCTCCTGATGAATGGGTCACCCGGCACCACGGCCCCGCAGGGGAACTGCGGTGCCAGAGGGGCGGATGGAATCCAGGCAAGGCCCCGGTGCGAGGGGTCTGGCCGTTCAGAAGGGGCGGTCCTCCTCCGTGGCGGGGGCCTGAGTTCCTGCGGCCTGATCCACCGAAGTGGAGGTTGTCGCAGGCGTTTCGGCTTGCGTCGTTTGAGGGGGCGCTTCTTCCCGAGCCGGCTCCGAGGGCGGTTGCGCGGTGTCCCGTCGGGAATCTTCGGTCTCGGCCTTGTACTTGAGGACCCCGTCGATCTTGATCCAACTGATGAACAGCAGACGGGCCTTGAGGCTGACGCAGGGCTTTCCTGCGTTCTCGCCACTCTTGATGTGGAAGATGTCGCTCCACAGGTCGCCCAGGCGGAATCCGACGAGCACTTTGCGTTTCGCCTTGACGGCGTCATCACAACGGCGAACCAGATGCTGGGCGTCCGATCCGACCACCTTGGTGTCGAAACGCACGTAGGAAATGTCATCGCCGGGGCCGCTGAGCGCCGCGATGTCGCAAGCGAGGAACGCCTCGGCATGCTTGGGTTTGACGTCGCGGATGCGATTGAGGTAGCCCAGGCCCGTGATGTGCAGGTCGAAATACGACTTCGGATTGGAATCGGTCATGGTGAATCTCCAGACTTGAGGACAGGATGGCAGAGACACGCCTGCCCCAAGGGGAGGTGTGATCCCCGTGTGGGTGGTGGGTGGCATCACCGCCGAAACCTTCGGCGGACGTTCGCGCTGGGATGCCGGTGCGAACTGGTGCGATCACACGGCCGAAGCCGTGTCGTAGCCTCAAAGACCATGGCTACCTGGGCATGTCGCTGACCGGGGTCAGCGGGACATGGGGCGATCGTGGCGTTGGCCGGTGCGCTCTGCCACTGGAAAGCGGCACTGGCACGGCTCCCGTTTCTTGGGCGCGTTTTGGCGGCGATGGGGTGGGGCAACTCCAAGCGATGTGCGGGCAACGCTGCATCGGGTTCGCAGCGCAAGAAAAAGCCCTCGGATGAGGGCTTGGGGATCATGGGGTGCAGGGGCGCTCGTCGGCGTCGGCCGTGATGGGCTGCAGCGTGATGTGCGTCGCCGTGGCCGACAAGGCCAGGTCGTCCTGGCTGTTGGCGATGCGCGCGAACACCGTGCTGTCCCTGTCGAAATATTCGGCGAAGTCGTCGCCGCCGAGTTCGGTGCGGGCCCGCTCCCACCACGCATCGAACGGGTCGAGGTCGGGATTGCAGCCGACCGCGAAAGCCAGCAGCTTTCGGTGGCCCTGCGGCGTTTGCTCGCCGTTCTCCGCCAGGAAGTACACACCGTGGTCCTTGACAAGGACGATACGGCATCGATGGGTTGCGGCCTCGGCCAGGATGGGGCGCAGGTCTTCACCTTTGAATCGCAGCATGGGGGTTGTCTCCAGGGGTTGAAAAGAAACCTCCCGCCGCGAGGGCGGGAAGTCGTTTTGGAGGCGGGAATACCGTCCGGTG
The DNA here is from genome assembly GCF_057543315.1 of Acidovorax sp. KPB24-07. Taxonomy (NCBI): domain Bacteria; kingdom Pseudomonadati; phylum Pseudomonadota; class Betaproteobacteria; order Burkholderiales; family Comamonadaceae; genus Acidovorax; species Acidovorax sp. KPB24-07. The sequence continues at coordinate 33,671 of NZ_BAAJYS010000005.1, read as the reverse complement.
GATCAATGCCGGGCCCGCTTGCGCGCACCGGGCAGGATGTCCACCTGGATGCGGCGCCAGGCACCGTCGTCGATCAGTCGCTCCAGCGTTTCTCCGAGCGTGTCGAAGAACACCGAGTCCACCCGCTGAACGATTTCTTCATCGCGGTGCAGCTCCACGGCATAGAGGTCATCGGCCCGCTCATAGAGCACCGTGACCCGGCCTTGGAACTTGGCGTTGTCCACGCTGAAACTGATCGCAGGCGGCGTTCGGATAATGTCGGCGGCCAGCGGATCGACCCAGCGGAAATCCCGGGCTCCGGCGTCCACCAGCAAATGCGTGATGCGCCGAAAGCCATCGGGCGCGGGAAGCGCTTCCATTTGATGCACCAGTTCCTGCAGTTGGGGGCAACGGGGTTGCGGGATCGGCAACTTGGCGGGTGCCAATCCGAGGACGTGGGTTTGCACGGTGTAGGGCATGCCGTCGGAAGTGAACTCGGTTCGCTCCTCGGGGGTGTCCGCGCGCAGGCCGTCGAACCGATGGCGTGCATAGGGCCGCACATGCACCTTGATGCCTTCATCCGGCACCTGTGTCACAAGGTGGCGATCCAGTACCGCGAACTCCGCTCGTCCTGTCTTGACGACGATGGCTTTGTCGGTCGTGGCGATCACCGTGCCTTCGAAGGGCTTGGGATCGATGGAAAAGCCCAGTCCAGACGTCTGTGGCTGGTCGTCATGGATGCGGAATTTGAAAGACCGGATGTTGCGAGGGACATGGCCTGCGACCAGGGAGGGCAGTTGAGCACGGATGGCTTGATGATCCATTGGGGAACTCCTTGAGGAAAACCAAGGGTCGCCCTCCCGCAAGGGAGGTGATCCCTTGTGGGTTGAGTGACATGGCGCGGAGCGCCTGGGGACGGTGACAACCCGTGCGGAAACCGCACCGCAGCCTTCAGGGTCTTGGCTGCCTGGGATGCTTGCCGGCAACGCCAGCGAACACGGTGGCAGCTTGGCCGAGGCCACGCGCTTTGGCCCGCCTCAATGCGATCGGAGTTCTGCCCCCAAACACCGCGCCTGGCCTGCCAGCGCGGTGGTCCCGGTCACATCATTGGCGGTCCAGATGCCGGCGTCGGGTTCGCGCCCATGGAAGGGCCAGCGTCGCCCAGGCCCCGTAAAGCGTTGCGGTGGCTCCGATGCACAGCCATTGATCCCATGGCGAGGGCACCGCCAGGCTCAGCAGGTAAGCGGCCAGCAGCAGGGCGCCTGCGGCCCCGATCCAACGCCAGCGGGGCCGGATCATGCCGACGACTGCGAGTTCGCCGAGGCTGGCGTTCGTGAAGTCTTCCCGCGTGGCCTGCGCATGGAGCCGCTGGCGCAGCAGGTCCAGGTCGATCGGTTGATGGTTGTTATCAGGTCGAAGCCGAAGCATCGCCCGTGCGGCGGCGTCCGGTGCGGGCAGATCGGCAGGCCATGCCGCTGGTTGCGCGACCCCGTAGGCGACCAGCAGGCGCTCGGTGAGGTGGGCCAGCGGCAGGGCCTGTGCCCACCGCCGGTCCAGTACGCACCAATGTTCGATCCGATCAACGACCCGCAAGCGGTAGAGCGCCAGCCTGTGGGCATCGGGGTAGTCCAGCGGGGTGATTCTGGCGGGCATGTCGGTGGCACCGCGCGAGCGCAGGAATTGGACCCGGTTCTTGCCTTCATGGGCAAAGAACAATCCCAGCGGCACCACCGCGAAGACGATGGCGAGGTCGGGGTCGCCATCGTGGGAGCGTGCATCGTCCAGCAGATGGCGTGTCAGCTCTTCAGCCGATGGATTGGCTTTATAGGGTTCGCGCCAGCGCCAGGATTCCCCCAGCAGCCGGTCGATCGGAACCCGTGCGCGTTCGCGGTCCTCAGCTTTTGTGTGGTCCAGGAACGGCACGACCGCGTGGACGAACCCCGATACGCTGATGGCCGACGCCGCCGCGTTGGCCAGTTGCGCGGGAAGCAAGGGCGACAGGACCGGCGAGCGGAGGGCGGCATCCAGATCGTCCTTGGCCGAGACCAGCGAGCGAACCGCCTGGTGCAGTGGGGTGTCGTCACGCTGCAAGCGTTGTGCCGGTGGGTAGGGCTGGGACATGGGGCGGGATCGGGCTGTTTTCTTGAAGGGACGGGATGCATCAAGGCGGGGAGCCGGCAGTATGGCGATCCCGATGGCAATCGCAACGCTCCGCCAAAAAAAAAGCCCCGTGAGGGGCTTGGGAAGGTGTCAGGTGTCGTGGACGGCGAGGCCATCGAGGCGGCGCGCATCGGCGTCGAAGACCAGCATGCGCACATCGGCCTGACCGGCAAGATGGAGTACGTCCGCCAGCGAGGGGGGCATGCCTTGTGCGATGTGTTCCTGCCGCAGTTGGTGCGCGCTCAGGCCGAAAATGGAATGCAGGTTGGCATCGGTCCATGGGGTGGCGATCAGTTTGATCCCGATCGCCGGGCTGCCGGGAATGCGAAATGCTGCGATGATCGAATCGCGGGACTCGCGGGAGTCCGCGAGCGCTTCGAGATGCCGGTAGGCCGCCTCGCTGAGGTGCGCGCAGCTGATTTCCCAGCACCGGCTGTACAAGCCGGTCTCGAACGTCAGGCGCCGCATCACCTCGCGCGCCGCTTCCAAAGAGTAGGCATCGCCCACGTGAACGGGTTGGCCGAAGTCGTCGCCGACGACCGAATAGGTCACGAAACGCACGATGCCTTCCAGTGCGGGCCATGCCCGCTCCACGTCGGTCGTGTTGCCCTGCAAGACGATGGCGAAATCGCGGCCCACACGACAGCGGGATTGAATGACCTGCTCATCGGTCAGATGCACCTGGCTGGGATGAAGGGGTCTCCAAAGGGGAGGATGGTCATCGCTGCAAGTAATGCACAGGATGCGGCTGACGCGCAGGTTCTGGTAACCGCGCAGGAAGGGATTGTCTTGGGGGGCCATGGTTGCTCCTTTTGAAGAAAAAAGACGAGGACACGGCCCCATCCGGGACGCGTGTCCCGAAGGGATGAAGATGAAAGGAAGGATGGCGGCGCGGTGGCTCACCAGCCGGAGTAGTTCAGCGCCAGGTCGGTGATGACCTTGCGCCGCTCCAGATCGAGGCCGCCCAGGTCGGCAAAGCCCAGAAAGCCGGAGCGCTTGAGCATCGCACCGCCCTCACGGGCGTTGAAGAAGCTCACCATCGCGGAGAGGAAAATCTTCTCGCCGCCGCTGAGGACGCCAAGGGCGTCGTTGACCACCAACAACCGGGGCTTCAAGTCCCATTTGCTGTGAGCGCGCAACCATCCTTCATGGGTGCCATCGCCGAACCATTCTGTGCCCGCGATCTGTGCGCCACGCTTCCAGGCCCGAAAAAATGCCTCGGGAGCCTGGATGAAGTGGGCATCCTCCAGTGAGATGTAATCGGTGGCATCGGTAGCCAGTGGCAAGGACATCGAAATTCTCCTGTGGTCGGGGAAGGTTCATTGATGGGTGCGCTGTTGCCAGCGGCCCGACTTGAGGGCCGCCGTGGCCGCGTCGTAGGACCGGAAGTACCCGGACGACTCTATGGACACGTTGCCGTCCGCATCGCCCGTGCCGATGTAGTGGCCGGCGGCGCTGTGGCGCACCTCCAGTGGGAGGCGCTTGTTCACATAGGTCAAAGCCAGATACCCGATGGACTGGGCTTTGGCCTGGGCGATGCTCAAGGTCTGGTCGAGCAATGCTTGGGACATGGGTTTCTCCTTGAAAGAGCGGAAAGCGCCACGTCCCTGCGGGCGTGAAACTTCCGCGGGGGGTGGAACAAAGCATCTGCGCCGGGGCGGCGCTCGTCCGCAGGACGATGCGGGGCGGACTGGAGGGTCTGGGTGGCAGAGCCACCGAGCAGCCTTGAAGATTCGAACTGCCTGGGCATGGCACCGACGACGGTCGGCAACGCATGCGGCAATGTGCGGCGGGGCGCATCGAATCGCGACGGGCAATGGGAAACGGCGGCACACCGTTTTCTGGCGTGGTGCCGGGGTGCATCACGCGAGCCCTTCGGTGCCCCCGGTTCATGGGCTGATTTCCCGGTTCGCCAAAAAACCAGGTCGAAAAAAAAGCCCCGCGATGGCGGGGCTAAGGGGGGGAGGGATATTGGGTGTGTCGAGGGCTTAGGCGAACCGCAGGCGCAGGATGGGAGGGTGCTCCCGGTGTTCCGCTTGCCAAAGATCGTAGGCCGCCTGTTCGGCCAGATACTGGCGTGCGCTGCCGAGGCCGGCGAGTTCGAGGCGGTGGGCCAGGTCGGCGGAAATCGCCGCGTGCCCGTTCAGGACCGTGGACAGTTGGCCGCGCGAGTAGCCGATGTGCCGGGCCAGCGCCGAAACGCTCATTTTGATGGCCGGCATCACGTCTTCGCGCAGGGCTTCTCCCGGATGGGGAGGGTTGTGCATGGGCATCAGGGCCTCCTAGTGATAATCAAGATAATCGACGAGCTCCACATCGGAGTCGATGAAACGGAAAACGACGCGCCAGTTGCCCGACACGTTGACCGCCCAGAAGCCGTTGAGCCTCCCTTTCAAGGGATGCAGCCGGTTGCCGGGGCGATCCATATCGTTGGGAGCGCGAGCGACTTCCAGGGAGGCGAGCAGGCGTTGCAGGCGTTGGACGTGATCGGCGCGAACACCGGACGCATCACCACGCTGGTACAAGATCCGCAGTCCCTTGTGCTGGAAACTCCGGATCATGATGCACGGAGTGTAAGGCTTGGCCTTACGGTTTTCAAGTGCGAAAAGATCGAACGCATGGAAATCTCCTGTTCATGAAAACGGGCCCGCAAGGGGCCTGGCAGATGAAAAGCATCGACACCTGAGAGGTGTTCGTCCGCGGAGGCGATGCGAGAGCGGACAGGTTCGGTCGGAGCGTGGAAACCGCGGCGCAGTCTGGGAGACCGGAACTGCTGGCATGGGCTGAAAGCATCAGCGACACATGGGTGCAGCATGGGCATGCGGCGCGTCCCCGTCCCACTGGAATGCGAACAGGGTCCGTACCCGTTTCAGGCAAGAAGAACGCCCCCGAAGGGGCGTTGTGAAAAAAGGCCGGATCAGGCGTCGATCGCCTGCAGCCGTCCATCGGGACCGAACCGCAGATGCACCGTTGCTCCGGCCAAGCCAGGATTGGGTTGGTATCGCAGCGATGGCGGTAGTACGGCGTTGACGATCCGGGCGGGGCCTTGTGTGCTGCCTGCCGCGATGAACGCGAGAATGGTCTGCGCGTCGGTTGCTTCGGCCGCTTCGTCGTGGTGCCCATCGAAAACATAGTCGGACACCAGTCGGGTGACCGGGCCGGCCTGTTCCGTCAGGACCAGCTTGCCGTCCTTGCGCACGGCGTTGACCGCATACGGCTCGGGCTCGCCGTTGAGGCGGACATTCAGCGCACGGACCAGCACCAGCTCGATCTCGTCCTCGTAGAGCGTGGCCTGGATGTCTTCGTGCAGGACCGCGTCCTGATAGACCCGAACCTGCTCGGAGGAGATCGACCTGATCCGCTGGAACAACCAGTGCCCCGCATCGAGGCGGCGTTCTTCCAGCAAAAGACCTCCACGGGCGCAGACATAGACTTCGGCGGCGTGGTCCTCGTCGCCCTCGGGATGAATGCGCCAGACGCCTTCCGTGTCCAGACTGTCCAGGTGCGCAAGACCGCTGAGGTGCTTGCTCTGCCCGAAGCGTTGGTAGCCCGGCGGATGGGCGTCCCAGTCACGAAACCATGCCCGAGGGGCAAAGGGAACGTCATTGAGAAGATCGGCATGGGACGAGGCCAGACACGCCTCCCAATGCAGGACGACGAACTCGCTTTCGGAAAGCCGCTTCTTGGCTTCGATCAGCGCCGCCCGATAGGCCGGGTCGATCGTTGCCTGGATGCACCCATGGTCGTTTCCTTCACCGCAAGGGTGCCACGGATCGGGAGGACGGATGGTCGATCCATCGTGCAAAAGCACGGCCTGGTAGCGAGGGGTGGACGGCGCAGGGCCGATGGGCAAGCCGTTGCGAAAGCACTGCCATTCGTGCGGCGGGGCGTCCAGATCGAGAAGCACACGGCCGATCGGCGTTTCACGCCAGGCCAGCGATGGATGGGCCAGAGGCCGTGGTATCTCCACGCCGTTGAAGATCACGCGAACCGGAAACGCCTGGCACAAATGCCTCAGATGAGACCGCACCCATTGCGGCAGATCCATGTCCGGGCGGGGAGACTCCACCCCATCGAGGCGAAACTCGTTGCCGATCCGGGGAGCGGCGGCATGAACGGCAATCGGTTCGCCCCGGATGATGGCGTCCGTCGGCGTGCTGAACCCTTGCTGGCCGCAATGGACCGACAAATGCGTGGCGAAATACAGCGCGGACAACACGCCCGTGAGGGAAGCATTGCTGCGTTCCCGCACTTCGCGTTCGCCGATGGGATCGGGCAGATCGAGCAGCGCTTGCATGTCTTCGATGCTTTTGCCGTCGTCGCAGAGGGTGATCGAGGCGTTGTCGGCCACGATGCGGATGAGGCCGGCACCCGCGCTCCGCGCGGTCTGGAGCAAAGCGCCGAGGTCCGATGCCTGATGGAGTTGCTGGCGCAGGGCCGCGATGAGGAAATCCTGATGGTTGTGAAGACGAATGGTGCCCATGGGGCCTCCTGATGGTGGGTGCGCAGCGACGGCGCAGGGATGGGTGGGGTTGCGCAGCGCGCGGGGCGGTGACCGAACAGGTCGCGCGCCCGGCATGGCTTTGGTAAGCAGGCGCTGCGCGAGGACGAAATGCATCGACGCCGAAAGGGCGTGCGTCCGCGGTCGTGATGCGGTGCGGACTGGATGGGTTCCGTGGAAAATCCACGTCGCAGCCTTGAGAACCCGGGCTGCTGGCATGTCGCTGAGGTCATCAGCCGACGCGCGCCGGCACCTTGGCCATCGCCGCCCCTGCCGTCATTCGACAAACGGTGCCAGTAGGCAGCCCTTTAGATTGGCAAGGCTTCGTGGAGTCGCTGGCCCAGCCATGCCATGCAGGGCACGGCCATGGAGTTCCCGATGGCCTTGTAGCGCGGTGCATCCGCAGCCGGTTTGCCCCGGTACGGCACCAGCGTGTAGTCGTCGGGCAGCCCCTGCAGCCGCTCGCACTCGATCGGCATGAGGCGGCGCACGCGCCATGACGACCAGTCCAGCCAGCCACCTTCGGGCGGCTCCAGCGTGCACTGGAAATACGCCTCGATGTTCGGCATCACGACGTGGCCGAGGTCGCCTCCACCGCGGCTGGAGCGCAAGGTCGGAAACAGGTCACTCCCCAAGTCGGCGATGGCACCCGCCGTGTGTCCGGCTGGAATCGTGATGCTGGCGATCACGGGCCGGCCCTGGCCCGGAACGCCGCCGCCGGTCGAGAGCGTGCCCGCGATCTGGCCATGTCCCGATTCCAGCCGCACCTCGCTGCGGCTGTTTTGCGCAAACGCCAGGGCTTGCGGCGCACAGGCGACCACGATGGGAACGCCTTTGCCCGTTCCGTCTTCGCCGCAGCCCTTGCCCCGGTTGGCCGTATCGAGCGTGTGGCTGATGCTGCCGGCCACGGATTGCGCCGCGAAGGTTTCCACCTCGAAATCGCATTTGTGGCCGCGGGCGGTCAGGCATGCCGCCTTGTCGATCGTGCCCCGCAGATGTCCGCCACCGAAGCAGACGGTCACCGATACCTTGCCATAGGCGCTGTTCAGTTCGTGGTCGAATCGGCCTGCGCCTTCAGCACCCATTTCAGCAGCGGTGGCAGATTCTTGCCGCGCCGGTCTGCCCGGCGAAGGATGCCCAGGCAGGCCACCGGACTCAAAAAGTACCGCGGCGGGATCGAACCCGGTACGACCACTTGCGACAAGAAACACGCGCTTGCGGCGTTGGGCCACGCCGAAATATTGTGCGTCGAGCACCCGCCACACGATGCGGCGGCGGGGTCCAGACACACAACCTGCGTGCGTCCATCGGCCCCCTGCCGGCTGCAGCGGGCAGCTCTCGCCGGCCAAGGCGCCCAGAAGGCATCCGAAGGCATTGGAACGGTCGGACAGGACGCCGGGGACGTTTTCCCAGACGATGACCGCGGGTTGCCGGCGTTGCGCCTGGCGGGCTTGGTCGATGGCATTGGCGAGCTCCGTGTATTTGAGGGTGAGGGCGCCGCGCGGGTCCGCGAGGCCTTGGCGTGATCCTGCGATGCTGAATGCCTGGCATGGCGTGCCGCCGACGAGGATGTCGGGGGCCGCAACGGTGCCCGCCAGCACCCGGGCGGCGATCTGCGCCATGTCCCCGAGGTTGGGAACGCCAGGGTGCCGGTGCGCCAGAACGGCCATCGGGAACGGATCGATCTCCGAGAACCAGGCGGGGTGCCAGCCGAGCGGTTGCCATGCGAGGCTTGCCGCCTCGATGCCGCTGCACACGCTGCCGTATTCGATGGGGGGATGTGTCATGGGGTGGTCTCCTTGAGTGGGCACAGCGATTGCGCCGCTGGTACGGCGGTCCCGTGCACTGCTTGCGGTCGGGATCGAGGCGACAGAGGTGCCGCGGGCAGGGCGCCCGCGGCGAGAGAACAAGAAGCCACCCGTGGGCTGCTGCAGGGCGTGGCCATCGGTAGAGCCTGCCGTTGCCTCAGCGATCGCACCCGACCCGTTTCGTGGCTGGGGTCGGAACCGTTCGGCGCACATCCGCGCACAAAGGGAGCCCGTTTTTTTTCGCCGGCGGGCACCGGCATCGAACACCGTCGATCCCGAAGGGTCTCCTGGCACCTCATGCGCGAGGTGCCAGGAGACCCTTCGGGTGCAACGTAGAGAAAGCGGAACAGAGGTCCGCGGGGAGCGGGGTCGATAAAGACGCCTTCCTCTCACCCGGCCACACGAACGGCCGGGGAGGCACATGCCATTGCAGAAGGCGAGGGCATGTTTGGTGTGCCCCGCCAGTGATGCGGGGCCACGCCCAACGGCCGCAGGGAACGCGGGCCGGGGCACGACGTGACTGGTTCAGGACGCTTTGGAACGGGGCCCGCGCTGGCGCGGGGCAGAGGGCTTGCCGCCGGGCGAACCCAGCGCTGCCGTGCCTTTGCATTCGGGATACCGGCTGCAGGACCAGAATGCACCGGACTTGCCGTTGCGTTGCCGCGTGGGACTGCCGCAGAGAGGACAGGCGGGACCTTGGGGTACGGGGAGGGACAGGCTCGCGCTGCGGTACTGCTCCACCAGTTGCGCCACCCAGGCCGATTGCCGGTCGATGAAGGCGTCCAGGGTCAGTTGCCCCGTCTCGATCATGTCCAGCGCCTGCTCCCAGACCGCGGTGGTGCCGGGATCGGCGATGGCCGAGGGCACGGCATCGATCAGTGTGAAAGCAGCATCGGATGCGCGGATGGAACGGCCCTTCTTGAGGAGATAGTTTCGGCCGAGCAGGCCGTTGATGATGCTGGCACGGGTTGCTTCGGTGCCGATTCCCGTGGTCTCTTTCAGCTTCTGCCTGAGGCGCGGATCGGTCACCAGCTTGGCAACCCCTTTCATCGCCTTGACCAGTTCGCCCTGCGTGTAGGGCTTGGGAGGCAGCGTCTTGAGCGCCTTCACATCGACCTGTTCGATGCTGCAACGGCTTGCCTGCGCGAGCGGTGGCAAGACCTGGCTGCGCGGTCCCTGTGAATCGTCCGCGTCCTCGGCCCCGTTCGCCGCATGGCCGGGCAGCGCGATCCGCCAGCCGGGAACGACGATCTGTTTGCCGGTCGCCTGCAAGGATTGGCTGCCTGCGGACAACCGGGCGGTCGTCCTGTCGAATTCGTGGTGGGGCAGGAACTGCGCCAGGAAATGGGAGCGGATCAGGCCATAGACCGCGCGTTCCTTGTCCGACATGGCGGCAAGTTTCGCTGGCTCCAACGTGGGAATGATGCCGTGGTGGGCCGTGACCTTGCTGTCGTTCCATGCGCGTGAGCGCTGGGTGCGGTCGAGGCGTTCGATCAATGGCCGCAGGCCGGGATCGGTCGCCAGCACCGCGTCGAGTACCGCCGGAACTTCCGGGAGCATGCTCTCTGGAAGGTAGCCGGAATCGGAGCGGGGATAGGTGGTGGCCTTGTGCGTTTCGTACAGAGCCTGTGCGATGTCCAGCGTGTCCTGCACGTCCAGGCCCAACTGGCGCGAGCAGACCTCCTGAAGTGTTCCCAGGTCGAACGGCAGCGGTGGCGCTTCGCTCACTCGCTCGGTCTCCAGCGAGACCACCAGCGCCCCACGGTCCTGCCGGATGCGGTCGGCGGCTTCCCTGGCCAAGGATGGCCGCAGGCACCGTCCCGCAGCATCGGTACTGCCATCGGGCGGCACCCAGTGCGCGGCGAACGACTGGCCGGCATGCGACAGTTGGACTTCGACGGCCCAGTAGGGCACGGAAACGAAACCCGCGATCTCGCGATCCCGGTCCACCACCAGGCGCAACGTCGGCGTTTGAACGCGGCCGACCGACAGCACGCCCTGGTAGCCGGCTTGTTGGCCGAGCAGGGTGAACAGGCGGCTCAAATTCATTCCGATCAGCCAGTCCGCACGCGATCGCGCCAGGGCCGCATGGTACAGCGGCAGCGTTTCGCCAGAGGGCTTGAGCGCGCCCAGTGCCTTGCGGATGGATGCGTCATTCAGGGCCGACAGCCACAGCCTCTGGATGGGACCCCGGTAGCCGCACAGATCGATGATTTCGCGAGCGATCATCTCGCCCTCCCGGTCGGCGTCCGTGGCAATGACCAGATCGGTGGCCCGAGCGATCAATTGCTGGACCGCCTTGTATTGCTTGGCCGTGGAGGCCTTGACCTCGCTGCGCCAGCGCGTTGGAACGATCGGAAGTTGCTCGATGGACCAGCGTTTGTACTGATCGCCGTAGGCTTCGGGCGGTGCTGCCTCCAGCAGATGGCCGATGCACCAGGTCACGGTGTCGCGGGGACCGATGTAGCAGCCATCGCCGCGCCGGGTGGCACCCAGTACCCGGGCAATGTCCTTGGCCTGCGAGTGCTTTTCGCAAAGATACAAAGCCATGGAGCCTCCCCGGAAATGGCGTGGCGTTCGTTGAATAGGACACCAGCATGTCCACACTGGCTGCCGTTGACAGCAAAGAAGCGGAAGCCGATAGCGCCCCGCTTGTTGGGCGGCTGCGGCAGGGGGAGCGGGTTGGGTTCGCCGATGGTCGGATAGACAAGCTGGCGCATCTGTCTGGACGACCGCCGCTGGCGCAGGCCGCAATCGTTGAGGCATCGCCGACGTCTGGCGCATGGAGGGCGGATAACGGTTGCGGCAGCCGCCCTCGCAGACCCCGTTCAATCGGCCTGCGGTTCCGTCTCGTGTCCCGATGGCCGGGCGCTGAGGGTCACCGACTCGATGCGGTAGGGCAGGATGCCTACCGTTCGGGCGTTGATGCGATAGGTCGTGCGCGGATTGTTGTCCTCATCGGTCCAGTCGTTGCGTTCCTCACGCCCGTTGACGGCGATGCGCATGCCTTTCTGGAACAGGTGGACCCAGTGTTCGGCATCGCGGTGCCACCATTCGACCGGCCTCCAGAATCCGCCACGGTCCTCGTAGCCGTCCTTGCCCGGAATCGGGTTGTCGAAATACACGTTCAGGCGCAGGACCCGACGCGGCTCCTCGTTGCCGTTGGGGTACTCGTCGTACTCGGGCGCAGAGCCGATATTGCCCTCGCCATGGAAATGCGTGCTCATGGGTGTGACTCCTCGGGGTGGGCGATGGCGCGGATTCGCCGCTGGTAGATCGTGTCGGCGTGGGCCACCTTGTTGGCGCAGTCGGTGGCCTGCCGCGCGATGCTGTGGGTGAGGCTGACCTGCATGTTCAGCACGATGCGCTGAACCTCGATGGCGTACAGGTCATCGATCAGCGCGGCAGGCATCGCGGGATCGGCAAGCAGTCCCTCCCACAACGCAACCCCCATGCGGGAGCGATCGACGTTGCGCCAGCGCAGGAACGTCGTGCCGGCCCCGGTGTTCTGCGGGGCCAGATGGGCGGCCAGCCGATCGAACGGAAAGCCTTGCACCTGTGGCAGCAAACGGCGCTCGGCCAGTGCAACGAGGCTGTCGCGCAGACCACCGCAATGGCTGGCCCAGTCCTCCAGCGCCCCCTTACCTTTAAAGGGTCTTAAAAGGCCTTTTAGGTAGGCTGCATGTTCCAGCGCCTGGAAGGCTGGCTGTTCCAGCGGAGCAAAGCGATGCAGCGCGCTCATGTCGGCTCCTCTCTGTCGCTGTCGGAGGGGGCGTCCTCGTCCTGCGGCGTCGCGTCGGTGCCGGTGGGCGCTGCATCGGTATCCATGATGGGTGCCTCTTCCGGTTCACGGGAGCGCGTGGTGGCAGACGCCGGCGCGGACCGGCGCACGGGCGGTGGGGCGAAGCGCGAGCGGCGCGAGCCGTCCAGAATGTCCTGCGGCAGATCGCCGAATTTCTCCCGCGCCACGCGCGCGGCGGCGTTGCCGGTGGAGAAGTCGTTGCGGGTCGTCCCGGAGTATCGGTATTGCTGTGCCAGCGAAAACAGGCTGCGCAAGGCGTGGGCGCCTTCGTTGAGCCAGCGTTCCAATGTCCCGCGATCGATCAGCGCGGTGTGGTGGGCCAGGATCAGGCGGCGTGCCAGATCGTCGTAGTCCGCCAACAAATAGACCGCCATGAAGCCCAACTGCGAGGCGACGAACAGCGGCAGCTTGACGGGCTGGACGTTGAGGTTCTCACCCAGGCTCAGGGCGGGTGGAACGTCGGCCAAGGCACGGTCCACCTGTTCGCGCAGGGTCTGCAACTGTTCCTTGGTGGCGTTGAGCTTGTCCTCGATCCGAAGCATCCACCAGTCGGAATAAGGATCGTCCTGTTCCGATCCACGCTTCAACTTGTTCATGATGCCGACGAAGCCGTTGAGACCGATGATGCCGGGCTTGCCTTCCGCGGCGGCCCTGCCATGCCAGATGCGGGAGGCGTGGTGGGTGTGCAGCGTCAGCGACATCGCACTGCGCAGCGACCCCAGGTTCAACTGCAATGGTTCCGTTTCGTTGGCCATGCTGGCAACCCTCGTTGGTGGAGACGAGGTTTCAGCATCTGCGAGCGCGGGAAGGCCGTCAGTGATCAAACCGCATCCCTCGAACGCCTGTTTGTGCCCGCATGCACAGGGGCGACGGCCTCCCGAGCGTCATTGATCCTCCAGCCAGGAAGGCTGCATGTCGCGCTATACCCAGGGTATAGGCGAGCCTGGCCTTCGGTGGACGCCGGCACAGGCGCGTGGAGCGCTAAAGGTCTCGCGACAGGGTGCGCGCCGCAAAGCGCGCGCCGCTCGATCAGTCCGCCGATGTGGGCGCATGCCCCGCCGTCGATGGAGGGTGGCGCGCCGGGTTATACCCGGGGTATAGCCCAGCATGGAACCCAGTGGACGATCCAGCGTGCGATTGCGAACCTCAAGACTGCACCGCGTCACGGCATCCGCAGCAGGGCCCGGATCTTGGCGATGTGCGCCCGTGCCACCTCCGGGTCTGCCGGGCGGGACGGGGCCGGCTCGGCCGCGGTGGGAGCGGTGGCGGCGGGAGGTGCCTTCGATGCGGCCCAGGCTTTGAAATCCCCGCGCAACGCGCGCTGGATGAGGGCAAAGAGATAGCCTGCGGGATTGCGCACCGTGCTTTCGCGGCAGCGTGCATCCCACTCATCCAGCACGGCCTGGTGCAACGCGGGATCGACCGACTGCAGGGCGGCGAGCGCCCCGTTCTGCTGTTCCGACTTCAGGGCCTTGAAGCGCTCGGGCAGGAGCAGGGCGCCTCGCGTGCGGGGTACTGTACGTATTTCTTTTTCTATCTCTTCTTTACGTACAGTACGGTCCTCGTTCGGATTCCGAAGCGTGCCGGTTTGGCGGGCTTTTTGACCCACTTCGGAATCCGAACCCGGTGGTTTCCGATTCCGAAGAAGGCCGCTCGACCCGTCTTCGGAATCGTGACTGTCCCCAGCCTGTGGATAACCGATCGTCTCCCCCCACCCCTGGGCGGCGAGGCGTTGGGTCAGCACCTGCAGACGGCTCGGCAGTATCCGCCCGTTGAGCATCGGGTCCTCGGCCATCTCCTTGAGCGTGTGCACGCCGACCCGCTGGATGGACTTGCTGGCGTGATCGAGCGCATGGCTGACCAGCCCCAGGTAGTCGGGGTCGAGCTGGATGCCTTCATAGGGCGTGAGCGGTTCGTCGTGAAGGACGTAGAGATTGCCCAGCATTCGCCCGGTCCTGGCATCGCGCCGCCGCCGGACCAGGCTGACCCAGCGGGTCAGGCGCAAGAGGGTCAGCGCGCGTGCAACGGTCTCATGCGATGCCTTGGCAGCGCAGGGCATGGAGGCCAGATAAGGGCACAGTTGGTCATAGGTCGGAAAGGCCGTGATGCCATCGTCGTTGAGCAGCAGGCGAAACACCTGCCAGGCATTGCGCTCCAGGGGCGTGAGACGCCGGTCCAGCAGCAGCGCCCTCGGCACGCTGTCATGGCGATTGCCGCTGAAAATGAAGCCATCGGATGGGGGCAGGGCTGGCGCGGCTTTTTCCGGCGGGGTTGCGGGTTCGACTTGCATCCGCTGCAGCGCCTGGTCGAGCAGTTCTCCCAGCAGGACCGGCCCGCCTGGTCTGCGCGGTGCTGTCATGTTCAAACCAGCCCTTCATCGATCCATCCGCGAATGGCGCTCCAGATCACCGAGACCGGCACCCCCGTGGATTCCGAAAAATCCGCCGCGATGGCGAGCATGGCCGTGTCGTTGTTCAGCGCGATGCCCCGCTCCTTGATGAGGTCCGACCAGGATTCCCACAGCTGTGCGTCCTGCTGTTCCGTCAGGACCGGATACCGACCCTTGCGCTTGGGCAAGCCGATCACCGATCTGCGCAGCGCGACCTCTTGATGCGTCAATCCGTAGAACTTGCTGATCATCTCGGTACTGGCACCCAGGCGCAGCATCCGGTCCACCGCCTCGATCTCCTTGGCCACGTCGTTCACCTGATGCAGCAGGCGGCGCAGCACATCGCGGTTGACCTCGACCGAACACCAAGACACCGTTGCATTCGCCAGCACGCTCGCCATGGCCGGGTGCTTCAGGGCATCGAGGTCCTGGTCATCGAAGCCCATGGATTTGGCTTTGCGCAGCTGGCCGTTGCGAAGGTCGTGCAGGGCCTGTGCAATCACGGCCTGGTTCAGCGGATGCGGACCGGACATCGCGGCCCGTCCTACGGGGACGGCATGGCGCTGTCGCCATGCAGGGAGGCTTCGATGTCCAGCAGCCGCCGCGCTAGGCGCACCAGCCGAAACAGTTTCACCAGGCCGTTGTCGCTCAATCGCGGAAACTGTACCTTGAGGCTCGGCCCTTGCAGCAGGGGGCCGAGATGGTTTGCCAGATGCACCGTGTCGATGTGCGGGGCAACGAACCGTGCGTGCTCAAACGGTGCGCTCAGGGCATGCAGGAGCGAGAGGATCGTGCGCGGGAAGGGCGCACTGGCGCGCTCGCCGATCGATTCGCTGTCCTGGGCGCAATGGAAGCCGATACCGTCTTCGCTGGGAAGGATTTCAGCGGACAGTTCCGCCTCGTCGGCGATTTCCAGCGCCAGTTGCGCGATGAGGGTTCTCAGCCGTTCCGGCGTGTCCAGGCCCGGATCGATGTACCAGATGTCGCTCACCGGATAGAGGCCACCCGCCTGCACCGGAATGGCTTGCAGCACATTGCTCTCGAAGTCCGGCGGTGCCTCGCCAAGGTGGTCGGCCACCAGGCGCTGGATGGACTGCAATCGATCGGACGTCGGTGCCGGGGAAACCACATGCCCACGCACCCGCGCTGCATGATCGTCCGCCTCGTCGAAAGCGCCGGTGCGCGCTTGAACTGTGAGCGGTTCGGGTGGCGAGACCGCCTCGGAAGGTTCGGTCGATGGTTCCGTGCGGGGCGCAGGCAGCGCTGCGATGGGAGATGTCGCAGGCGATGGGCGTGGGGGAGGGGGCAGCTCGGGCGGGGCCGGCATCGCGGGGATGGCCGGCACGCTGCCCGGTTCACTGCTGAGCAACTGCCAGCGCTTGTCCGAGGCCGTGATATCGAAGGCGAGCGTATCGTACTTCTCGCCCAGCAGATCGGCCATCTGTCCCACCAGTTCGTCCTGCACGCGCTGCACGTTGAACTGGCCTGGGCTCGCGTCGAAGACCGACAGCACATCCTGGAACAGCGTCGGAAAATCCAGGTCGAGCCGGCTCGATGCTGCACGCGCCTCCCAAATCTTCGTTCCCGTCCTGCGCAGGGCCGTGAGTTGTTCGACCTGGTGCCGACCGAGACCGCCGTAGAGGACATTCGGAATGGCAGGCAGCAGGTATTGAATCGCCTCCTGCATGCGGCTGATGTGGGGTTGGGGAACCGGATAGCCATCTGATTTCAGCCGCCGCGCCAGTTCCGATTGCGACAGCGGCTTGCCATCCTCTTCTTCATAGAGCTCCCGAACCTTCTCGATGCCGAGCGCCCGCTCGATGAAAGACAGGCCGCCATGGAGTTCGTTTTCCGCGAGGTGGCCGGTCAGCGCGACGATCTCGCCGCGCTGGGGCCAGGGGCGAAAGAGGCAACCGATGCGAAAGAACCGCTCGTCCTTGGTCTGCGCCCACAACTCCCGCAGGACTGCCAAGCGGGTATTGCCACCATTGCGGATGATGTAGTGGGTCGCGCCAGGTCGGCGGGTGATCGGCGGCGGTGTGTCCAGACCACGCTCGCGGATCGACGCCAGGATGTCGTCGTACAGCGGATTGCGCGTGATCCGGGGATCGAGCTCGTAGGGGCGCAACTCGTCCAGTGTCACGATCATCGGCGTATCGGCGATCGGGTCCGTCAGCGCGTCTGCCACAGGCCCGGTGCGGGTGAAACGGTCCTGCAGCAACCGCGATGCCATGTCCTGTGGGGAAATCTCAGCCATGGGGTGCCTCGTGTCTGCCGGTATCGCGCGATGTGTCTGCCTGGCGCTGCGCGCGGCGCAGCCGGGCGTGTGCATTGCTAGCGGAGCGGTGATCGCTCGGGGTCGAGCTGGTGAAGATGGGAGCCAGCCCGGCTTTGAAAAACCGGAGGTGCCCCCCGGCGGTGCGTGTGACTTCCCACCCCTCCTTCAGCGCAAACTCGATGAGAGGCAGCAATCGTTTGTGGCCGCGGGCAAGCTCATGGGCGTTTGGCATGGGCAAATCTCCCGCCGGGCTTGCCGTTCACCGCGACAAAACGTTCGTTCCACTGGGGGCACAACTCCGAAGCCAGGGCGCGGACGATCTCGAATGCCGCTGGGGTGAGGCGTCCCTGGGGGCGGCGATATTCCACCCGATGGGCGGGCAATCCGCGTGTGGCGGCGCGCGGAAACGCCTCGATGGCAGGCACCTCTGTTTCGAGGACATGGACGCCGGGATGTTCTCCGAACACCAGGCGCAGCGTCTGCTGGATCAGTCGGGCATTGGCCGAAACCGCAGGCACCCGATTGATCAGCAGGTGCAGCGGTGGCACGGGGATGCCAAGATGCCGGTATGGGGCGATATCTTCGATGAGCTGCAGCGTCCCGCGCCGCAACTCTCGGGCTGCGAGCACTTCCGGCGTCACGGGTGAGACCACGCATTCCGACGCGAGCACCGCCATCTCCAGGAGGACGCTTCGGGCCCCCTGGGTGTCTATCAGCACCACGTCGTAGTGGGGTCGAAATACCGGGAGCAGATGGCGTAACCGCAGCCGTCCATCCGGAGCATTCAAAAGCAGCGTATTCAGTTGCCGATGCTCGTCGTTGGACAAAACCACATGCAGGCGTTCGATCGCGGTGTGCGAGACCAGCCGCGTGAGGTCGCGCTCGTTGAAAGCCAGTAACTCGTAAATGCCGGACGGGGCACGGCTGGTGAGCTCGTAGTACGACGAGAGGGTGGGTTGCATGTCCAGGTCCAGCAACAGCACGCGCAAACCCGCGTCCGCGATGAACCCGCCGAGATTGGCCGCGACGGTAGTTTTCCCGACGCCGCCCTTGGTCGAAATCACCGAAATCACCTGCATGGCGGTTCGCTCCGCTTCACAACGAATGGGAGCCGGGTCATGCGCGGTCATTGAGACGGTCGATGATCCACTGGTCGATCTCCGTGGAATCCCAGCCCACGGCACGCACCCCTAGCCGGACGGCTTTCGGAAACTTGCCATCCTTCATCAGGTTGTACAGGTGCGCGCGTTTGAAACCCGTTTTGGCTTCCACCTCCGCACGGCGAAGGATTTTGCGCCCGGTATCTGGCGGGCTGCTCTGTTCGGACATTGCGATCACTCCTTGATGCTCAGTGGCACTTCTTGGGCGTGATCCGCATTAAATGGATGCCATTGCCGAAAATCAGTAAACAATGCGGTTGCAATGGATACCGCATTCATTCCGTCGCAATCAGAAACGTGATTACCAGCCAGTTCGCTCGTCATTCAACTCTCACGGTTTGGGTCAGGGCGCTACATATTAAGTAGCGATCGCGCGCGAATGAAGAGCTTGGTATTGCCTGTCAGGATGCCAGGCGCTTGAGCACCATGTTCTGCCGCAATACGTCGCCAGAACGACTTAAAATGTCGGTGCTTTACACAAAAAGGTGATCTCAAGGTGGCTTGCCGCTATTGGCAGAAAAACTGAACGAACCTTCAATCGTTTTGAAAACAATGGAAAACGGCACCTGCCATACAAGCAGGTGACTTTTTTTGTCATCAGGCCGATGGAAAATGCAGGGGATATGTCATGAAAATTTCATGTTGACCATTAATCGCTCGGCGTGGCCATTCCGATTTCTCTTGCACGTTGGATAAATCGAGTCGTGTCCGGTGAGGTGTTTTCTTCGGAGATAACGATGAAGGTAGGGACATCCGGGATTTCGTCCACCATGGGCCGGACGATGACGGTCGGGTGGTCATACAGGGCGGCTTGGGACTGCATGCCGATGCCCAACCCGTATCCTGCCGCGACGAGCATCATCATGGCCTCATGGCAAGCGGCATGTTCTGCGACGGTCGGTGATGCGAGATCGTGATCGGTGATCCAGCGCTGTATGACTTTGTAGCCACCCGCCCATCGTTCCGGGTGGCACATGATCAGTGGGTAACGGACCACTTCCCGCATGGAAACTTTGTCCTGTGACAGGATCGGGTGATGTTTGGGGATCGCTATTGCTGGGCGCTCCGTCCACACTGTGTGTTTGAGGTAGCCATCAATGGGTTCCTCATCCATGGTGAAGCCGATGTCGATCTGGTCGTATCGAAGCGCGATCTGCATTTCGTTGACGGTCATTTCGGTAATGCGAACTTCCGTACTGGGTTCTTCCTCCCGGTTTTGTGAAAGAAGTCGTGTCAGACGCGGCTGGGCGAGACTGTCGGTAATGCCTACCCGCAAGCGGCCTTTGAATCCGAGGGATGCCGCTGCAACGCGGGTTTTAGCGCTCTCTATGTATTCGATTATGCGGCGGGCCTCGTCCCGAAATACCTCTCCGCACCAGGTGAGGGTGATCCGGCCCTTCGTTCTGTTCAGCAGTTGCACGCCCAATTGCTCTTCCAGATCCTTGATTGCCCGCGATAACGGTGACGGCTCGATATTCGCTCTTGCAGCGGCGCGAACGAAACTCTGTTCCTGCGCAACGATCAGGAAATATTTCAAGTGGCGTATTCTCATGATGAAACCTCCTTTGGTTGTTCGAGTAGTGCCCCTTTAGGGGGCGCGAAATTATTCGCGCTCGAATCAGCCTTGCGGATGCTGCATCTGAAATGGGCGATTGAAGGACAACCGCCGCGCGTAAACGGCGCATAGATCTAAGCACCAAAATTTCAAGCAGCAGATTAGGGAGAGGCTGCAGAATTGGCGTGGAATGAGATGCTCATTTCACCCAGTCATTTCAGGCGAATATTTATGTGAGCCCATTGTGCTAACGTGGTCTCTCGTGCCCTCGTTTCTGCTGTGCTACTCTCCGTGAAGTTCAGTTTCGTAGGGTAAGCTCTTTCGGTAATAAGGCCTCAAGCTAACTTATATTTTTGTATGAACGTTGGTTGTATCCACTTTGAATTTCAATAAGCTATCTTTTATGAATAATTTTTTGCAAAGGATTTGCAATTATGAAGCCGCGCGACCTGCATACAATTCATAATCTTATTGTGACGAACTACACGATCGTTCAGCAACCGAGCGGAAGCTACCTGCACAAATTTACACCTGCAACAACGGCGACTGTGTACCAATTTGAAGGAGCATCAACGCCAAGGGTCGTGGATGGGAAACATTACAATATCGGTTTCAGGCCGGATCGGAATGGACTGAATATTGTTGATACGGCGTTTATTTCGGAGATTTCCGAGGTGGACCCAGCGATTAGCCATGCGGTGGCGCAGAAAGTATCTGCTGAAAATTACGCGATTGAAAAAGCCAATAATGACCGGCGAGTAACGCCCAAGGGTAAAGTGACTGGCTACTATTGGGGGAAGAAGTACGCTTGGCGTGTTTTCGGCTTGGCCATAAGTCAGAATGCCTTTGATGAGTATCTCAAAGAGATAGGCCATCCAACAGTGCCTTGCACGACTTATGAGCCAGACAAGCCATTCGGAAACACCCAATCTATCGCATATGCCGAAGAAGGCCTTGAGGGCGCGATGAAAAATCTGATAACTCTCGCGACGAAAAAAGGCTCTTACTACACGTCTCCGCTCTATTCCAAAAAATTTGCAATTAAAGGAATCAATGCAATTACGGACAAGAAGGCCTGAGCAGTCGCTTGCTCACGCATGACGCTCGCGTGAAAACACGACAGTTGCCGAAAAGATGATCCCGCGCAAGGCAGCTTTTGATTTCAGAATTTCTTCTGCGGTGCCATTGCCGCGTCATTGAAGATCGATATGAAATCAACTCCTAAAGCGATTGCGCAGAAGCCCCGAGATCCTGCAATTCGTACAGACGCTCCCCGTCCCGGACTCGGAAAAGGCTTGGGTCCCGGAAACGCGGGCGGTTGGCCAGCAGGCCCCGACAAGGGACCGTCCGGGAAAAAGAGAAGCGTCAATCGGCCGCGTCAAAAGTGACGCTCAAGCGCCGCGCTCTGCGCGCGGCGTGCCGCGATGGTGATCGCACCACTCATCGAAGGATCTTTGCACGTGCGTCGCAGGTTCTTGCCAGAGAAGCGATGCGAAAAAGCCCACATGGTTGAGACGGTGGGCTGTGACATACATCCTTACCAGTGCATCACAGATTTTGTTTGCCGCCAACACTGGCCTGTAGATGTGTCCTCTTGCTGCCACCCTCTCGATGAATGTCCGTAGTTGATCGGTCCGTTGGGGAAATATGATGCCCCGATTCCATCGCTTGAACGTCGCTTCGCTGGGCAGCGAAGCCGGATCGGTACTATTCAGCAGCAATTGTTCGCGCAACTGCGCGAGACTTGCTGCGCCTGCGAGTCTTTTAGCCATCCTGAGCCAGGAGACGCCGGGTTGAATTTGATGGCCTGTGAGTAGATCGCTGTACTTTCCACACAGTTCCTGCGCTTGTATCGCACCTGGGTGACGAACTGCTTGTCTTGCTACGACACTGAGTTGGAGTTGCAGCCAAGCATGCAGTCGAGGTCGAAGTGTCTCTCTCTCGGTTTGGGCTGTGGCAAGAACGTCCAAATCATGGTTGCGCCAGAAGAGGTTCAGCATTGGGTCGGCACGAACAAGCGCGGCGGCGTTGCGAAAGTCGCCCACCACCAACGCGGCATCAGCCCTTTTGGAGGCGAGTTCGATCTCGACATAGGCCCTCATGAAAGCAGTAGGGTAGGTCGGCTCTTCACGGATGCCAGCGATGAAGCATCCCCACAAGCCGGGAAGCTCGCCCGAAATGCGATCAGCAATTTCGTTCGACTCAAGCGCGCCGGCATGTAAGCCGGCTTCCAGTGCGTTTGCGAATGTGATCGCCCTTTCGTTGTCCTGCCCCAGTGCCTTCAAGGCCTCAATGGCCTGCTTCATGAGCCGTTGCGGTGAGACGTCCCTTCGACGCAGATTTCGTGCGAGGGTGCCGAAATCACCGGGCTCGGACTCCATCTCGTGCCATGGAAATCCTTCTGCCTTCATTTCCCATTCCACCGATGGCAGGAAGAGGCCACTGAACACCATGGGAGTGGGGCGTCCACGACCGAGCGTCAATGTCATT
The DNA here is from genome assembly GCF_057543315.1 of Acidovorax sp. KPB24-07. Taxonomy (NCBI): domain Bacteria; kingdom Pseudomonadati; phylum Pseudomonadota; class Betaproteobacteria; order Burkholderiales; family Comamonadaceae; genus Acidovorax; species Acidovorax sp. KPB24-07. The sequence goes on along the minus strand of NZ_BAAJYS010000005.1, from coordinate 11,549 downwards.
TTTTGGCTTTCGGTAGTTGTCGCTGGGCTAGATCTGGTCGTCCGTGTCGAGCAGATGTCGGTGGCCTCATGATCCGTCCACCATCCTGAAGGCTACGACCTTTCGGCTCTTTCGAGCAATACGTTTGCCTATGGGTAAAAACAAGTCTATAATCGTGTCCATCCCAAAGCCTGGGATATGAGAAAGTTGTTAGAAATCAAGCGGTTAAAGGCTAGGTTCTAGTCCCTTTTCCCGCTCCAATTTCCAAAAAAGGGGAAGCACAGCTTCCCCTTTTTGCCAAGGGAAGCAGGTTTGGCGCGGTAGCAAAGCGGTTATGCACCGGATTGCAAATCCGTGTAGGTCGGTTCGACTCCGGCCCGCGCCTCCAGCACTGATCGCGAAAGCGGTTTTGATGCACGGAACAAGAACATTCGGTTGTTCTGGTTGAGTGGTTAAAATTGGTGCTATAATTTGAGTCTTGCTAGGTTGGTGTAAATCAATCCAGTGACATGCGGGAATAGCTCAGTTGGTAGAGCGCAACCTTGCCAAGGTTGAGGTCGAGAGTTCGAGACTCTTTTCCCGCTCCAATTTTCATGCTATGGACTTCCAGTGAAGTCCATAGCTTCTTGATCCCACAGTGGTTTCTGTCTGTGGAGCATCCAGCGAAGTCTGCTGAAATTCACCCCCATCCACGCATTTTTAGTACATAAATTAGTACTGAAAATTCGGGCGCTGGGTTGTCCGGTTTTTGGCTGTGCTGCTTCCATCGACGTCGGTACACCTCTCCTCATCCTGAAGGAGAGTTCGATGGCTTTGATAGATACTGCCGTGCGGCAGGCCAGGACCACTGGCAAGGACTACACCCTCAACGACGCGCACGGCTTGCTGCTCTTCGTGAGTGCCAAAGGCAAGAAGAAGTGGCACTTCCGTTTCTCATGGCCGGGCCAGCAGCCTCGCATCGCCATCGGTCCGTACCCGGAGATCAGCCTCAAGGAGGCGAGAGCCCGCCGGGATGAATTTCGGGCGCAGCTTGCCAATGGGGTCGATCCGCGTGTCCATTCTTCGCCAAGCCGAACAAAAGGCGTTGGCGGCGCCGACCCATGCTTTCCAAGCCGTGTTCCAGTCGTGGCGGGATTTCAAGGCATTGAGCCTGAAAACCGGCCGCCAGAGCACACTGTCGCAGATCAATCGCATCTTCGACAAGGACGTGCTCCCTTGGCTTGGCACGGTGTCCATCTTTGACGTGACGCCGGCGCATCTGTTGGAAGTGTTGCGCAAGATCGAGCGCCGCCATGCGCTGACCACTGCGGAGAAGGTGCGCACCTGGTTCAACCAGATGTTCCGCTCCGCGATGGTGGAGAAGGGTCTGCCTGCGAAACCTGCCAGCGATCTGGACATCGTGGCAGTGCCCAATCCGCCGGTGAGCCATAACCCGTTCCTGCGCAAGGAGGAACTGCCCGCGTTTCTGCGGACGTTGCGCAAGTACCGTGGCTTAAAGACCACTCGCCAGGGCATTCAATTGTTGTTCCTGACCGGCGTTCGAACGGGCGATTTGCGCTCGGCGGTGCCGGAGCAGTTCGATCTGGAACGAGGCCTTTGGACTATCTCCGCTGTGATCGTCAAGCAATTGCATTTAAAGATGCGCAAGGAAGGCAAGACTGTGCCGCCCTACGTGATGCCGCTGTCGACCCAGGCCATTGCCATCGTCCGCGACCTGCTCGATGCCCAGGCAAGGCGGCCGGCGCAGCGCTATCTGCTGCCCAATCGGGACGACCTCAAAAAGCCCATCAGCGAGAACACGCTCAATGGCGCGCTGCGTTGCATGGGCTACGAAGAGCAGCTGACTGGCCACGGCATCCGGGGCACGATCTCCACTGTTCTCAATGAGCTAGGCTACCGTGTGGAATGGATCGATGCGCAGCTGTCGCACGCCGATCCCAACCAGATCCGGGCCGCCTACAACCAACCATGCGGCCTACGTGGAGCAACGGCGCCTGATGATGCAGGACTGGGCCAATCGCCTGGATCGCTGGGAGGCGGGAGAGCAGGTTGAGGAAGCGGGCGCATCGCCGGTAGCACCAGAAAGCCTGGAAGTGATCGAGGCCTTCTGAAGGCGCTTGCCTCGGGGCAACTGCGGCCTAAAGACGATGCATTGCAAATGCTGGGACAACTTTTTGCGCAAACAGGTGATGTTGGGAATGTGGCCGTGCGTGCGCGCTCATAAACAAACGAATGCGATGCAGTGGGCCGGTTCTCTGTCCGTTGTTTTCGCGTCGCCGCGATGGTTGCGTTGAGCCTGCTGGCGAACTCCGGAAAACGTGAATTTTCGGCTGGCCCACGTGGAAACGGAGTCACCCTGCAGTTTACCTATCACTGGGAAGGCCTATTGCTGCTTCACCAGTTCGACCCTGCGGTTTTGCGACCTGCCATCTTCGGTAGCGTTGTTGGCCAACGGATCGGCATCACCAAAACCGGCAGACGACAATCTCGCCGCATCAATTCCCTGTGCAGTAAGGGCGACGACGACAGCCTTGGCGCGGCCCTCTGACAGCGTTTTGTTGTGCGCTGGATCGCCCGTGTTGTCGGTGTAGCCATTAACGGCCAACTTCAGTGATGCATCCTGCTTGAGCAACTGCACGACCTGCTCGATCTGTGGCCGCGAGTCGGGGAGGATTTCGGTCTTGTCCGTGGCAAAGTTGACGTGCAACGCCACCTTGCCAGTCTTGTCGATCTGGGACTTCAGTTCGCTGGCCGGCAATAAGCCAGCGGTAACTTTCAGCGGCTTGGTTTCGGCGATGAGAAGTCCGCCGCCGAACTGGTAGCTGCACAGGTGAATCCAGATATTGCGATCAGCCCGTCGCACAACAAATACTTGCGTAGCGTTGTTCCAGATATCGCCCAAGCCACTGTTGTACTTGAGTGCTAAGTCGCGTGGCCATTCTTTGATTTTCTGTGCAGCCTCTTCCGGAATCTTGCCGTCAAAGATCTTCTTGCCTCCCAGCGAAGAAACGACCGATTCGATGTTGCGCTGGAGTTCCAAGTCCGAGAATGTCTGGCCCTCGGCGGCGCTGATGTGCGCCGACCATACCTGGCCTTCTACAGGCTCCAAGTGATCGCCTGTCCAGAAGGGCACCTGATCGAAGCCGGTGACGTCCGGCGTGCTGCCAGTGACATATCCGCTGGGAAGTGCGATGTAGGGAAAGGCCCCCAGCGGTGCGCTCGACACAGGCAGGCTGGAGGGCTCGAACGCTTTACTGGCAGATGCTTTCGCAGGGTTCGAGTCTTGCGTGCTGGCGGCGGCAGCCGCGGGTGGAGTTGCGTGAATGTTTGGCGCCGTTTGGTCTTGCTTTTTGCATGCGCCAAGACCTAAGGAAATGGCTATAAGCAACGTCGTTGCTACTGTTTTGTGCACAGAGATATTCCTTGCCAAGGGACAAAAAAATAGTGTAGCTGCCAGCCTCGCTGGTCATGTTGCGAAACGATGCAGAAAACGACTGGTGTGACGAGTGGTGCACGGCGAAGCACGCTTTAGCGCTGGGCGACTCTGACATGGCGTATCTGATCTATGCGATCGCCGCAGCTGTGCATTAAGCCGTGCTCACCACCCGGCGAGACTCGGTGCGTAGTGCAGGCTTGGAGAGGTTGTTCGTGGCCTTCGACGACTATCTCATTGCGGCTGCGGCACTCTCACGGCCACCGAGCAGGCGGTGCCAGGCGCGGTCAGCGTCAAATCGGCCGGCAGTGTCTCGGGCGTTGCCTTCAGATAGGCGGTAAAGGTCAGGTAACGCGCGGGCGCGCGGACGCCACCTGGCGCGCTCAGCTTGCGCCAGCGGTGGGGCACACCCATGCCCACCACGGTGCCGTCGGGCGCGACGAGGCGCATCGATTGGGGCGAGGGACCTTCGCCCTCGGGCAGCAGCGCGCCGCTCAGCAATACGAAGCGCGGGTCCCCGGGCACGCGCTGCACCGAGTCCACGAAGGCCGTGCAGCGAGCGGGCGGCATCTCCAGTTGCGAGCCGAGAGCCGTTGCGGCGTCGGAGAGCGGGGGCTGGCCAAAGACCGAGAAACCATGGGGCCTTGTCTTGGCCATGATGCGCTCGGCCAGGGCCCGGTCCCAGATCAGCATGCCGATACGCTGCTCATCATGCACGCCCATCGCCAGCGCGAGAGCTCCGGTCATGCGAAGGTGGGGACCATCGCTGCGTTTGGTTTGGCGGGCTTGCACCGACAACATCTGCGCCAGTACCGCCACCAGCAGCAGCGTAACGCCGGCCCGGGCGAGGCCGCGCAGGGCCATGACGCGTGGCGCGTAGAGTATGCCAAGGGCCGCCCAGGCCATCATCGAGGGCGTGGTGTAGCGGCTCGTCAGCGATCCATCCATGCCGATCTGCAGGCGGCCACTGGCGGTGACGAACGCGGTGCCCGCCACGAAACCGACGAAGGTGAGCAGCGACAGGTCCACCGCGTGGGCCCGCGGGGCCCTTAGCGCAGGCACCAGCCGCGCCAGCGCCAACACAGCAAACAGCACGCCGAAGGCCTGGCTGATCCACAGCGGCTCCATCCGCCGCGCCAAGTGCTGAAACGGGCTGCCCAGATATTGCAGTGTGTACTGCAACACCCCCAAGGGCCGGGTCTGAAGCATGGTCAGCAAGCCGGGGCGGTCTGCCGGCGCGACGAAGTCTGCCATGTAGACACCGATGCCCAGCGCAGCGAGCACCGCCAGTACCGTCACGCGGCGCCAGCCCATGCGCGCTACGGTGGCATAGAGCACCATCATCGGCAGGGCCATGATGCCGTTGGCCATGGTCCCGATGCTCAGCACGCCGAGCGTGCAGCCACCGATGAACCAGCGCAGGCCGTTCGGGGCCTGCGTGGCGCGGTACAGGCAGTACAGCCCGGCCAGCGGCAGCCACTGGGCCAGGAAGAACTGGCTCTGGAATGCCCAGGTGAGGTTCTCGTACTGCACCCACGACATCAACCAGACGGATAGCAGCACCACGGCCGACACCGACGTGGTGCGGGGCATCGGCCCCATGTGCGCTTTCAGGAAAGCCCAAAACGTGGCGATGCTGCCTACCACCAGTAGGTAGTTGGTCCCGATCAGGAAAGCCTGCGTACCGCCGAACCAGCGGTACTCCATCCAGAACAGCGCCTTGGCCAGCACGATGCGGTGTTCATTGAAAAGCTTCCACCAGGCTTGCCAGCCGGCGCCGTCGCGTACGTCGGCGTAAAAATCCAGCGCACCCCACATGTCCCAGTTCGGTACGGGCGTAAAGGTGCGCCAGGCTGCTACGGCCGTCACCAGCGCGAAAAGCGTTGCATAGAGCGAAAGAGCCACCGCCGCCCAGAGGCGGCGGCGTTCAGGAGTCAATGGAATGGTTCAGATGTCAATCTTGTGCAAAAGAGCGCATGGCAGGTTGCGGATCACGGCTGTGATAAGCACCTGTTTCGCCGGCTGTCGCTCGTTTCGAGCCAGTTGTGGTCGCGTGCAGTTGCGATCGCTGGCGGTCAGTTGCGCGATGCCACCGGCGTCGGCGGTCACCGCGGCGGTCCACATGCCGCCGGGCGCCAGCAGCACATGCACGCTCAACAAGCTGTCGCCGTTGTTGGCCCCGCGAAAGCGGACCTTCAGGACCTTACCGTTCTCGACGTCAGTGTTGGCGGGTCGGATGCCGGAGATCACTCCGCGGGTGCTACGCCGGACATGGACAGTGCGCAGAGCAGGACCGATATGGCGTTGAAGATGGGATGGCGTTTCATGGTTTTTTTGGAATTTCTGAAGGCTAGGACGTGCCGTCACAGCGCCATTTCGAGACATGAAAGGCAATTCGCGACACGTCACCACGACAGCTTGCACGTTTGGCGTACGAGACACCACGCGTCAAAAGATGGTGGCGAGAAAGGTTCGCCCCCATAAAGGAAGACTCCATGGACCCTGTGCACTGCACTGCAGTGCATTGCATTGCAGTGCACTGCATTGCCTTCGTAACGCGTGGGAGCACAGGTTATAAGGGCCGCAAGGCTTCGTTGCATACCCAACGGTGGTAGGAGGTTCGTAACCCGATGTATTGAGCTGGTGGTTGTCGGGCTCGCCGCCTGCCTGGCGAAGCACGTCGCTTTGGTGAACGAATGACGTTCGTTGACTTCGTCTGTTGAGCGTGCAAGCAGGGCAAAGCGCCCAGGGGAGTGGCGACTTCCCGTCAATGATCTCACTTCGCCTCGTGACGACCTGCGTCAAAAACCCAATGTCGGAGAAGAGCCGTTTTGCTGTCTCGATTCTTGGACGGATGGCGTCTGCCGCACCGGCGTGACCGCCTCCAGATCCAGATCACGCCGGCTGTTTTAGCCGATCTGAGGAATGGCCTGATGACATCCGTCGCGCTTGTAAAAAAGTCCCGCATTGCGCCGCAGCCAGCAGGGCTGAACTGCGGCAAGACGGTCGGGCGTCACAAGCTGGCCGAGCTTCCTAACGGGTCGCAGCACCGCTCGATGTACTCGAAGACATCAGTCCTGATTGGTTCCATTCTCCGGCAGAATGATGGTGTCTTTCTCATTCCATACCGGTGGCGGAGAGCACGATGCTGAGCGAGGTGGCCATGGCCTTGACCATCGGGCCCTTCTCGACGTCTTCCCATTCGTCCAGCGAATGGGTCCGGCCGTTCCTGCCGATGCCGCCACGGCCGATGGTCAGCGCTGGAATACCCAGGTTCATCGGCATATTGGAATCCGTCGAACTCCAGTTCAAGTCCGGCGTGTATCCACCGGCCTCGATGGCTGCCTTGGCAATCTGCACGATGTCGGCCTTCATGTCGGTATTGCCGGCAGGGCGGTCGCCGATGAGCTTGGCCTCCACCGTGATCTTGGCGTTTTTAGTGGACCGGGCAAAGTTCTCGCCATCGGCGGCTTCTTGCACGATCTTCAGCATGCGGTCTTCCACACGCTTGAGTTCGTCTACCGATTCCGAGCGCATGTCGATTTCCATCCAACTGCTCACCGGAATCGAGTTGACGGAGGTACCGCCACCGATCAAGCCGATGCTGTAAGTGGTCTTGGGCTTGGCCGGTACCTGGATGCGAGCGAACTCCACTGCTGCTTGAGCCTGGGCGAACATCGGATTGACAGTGCCGAAGGCACCGAAACTGTGGCCGCCGGGACCGCTGAAGGTGATGCGGTAGCGCTTGGAACCCACGCCGCCGTGGGTCACCCGGTTGACGTCGCCCGACTCCACCGAGAAGAAGGACTTGATCTTGTCCTTGTAGCTGCCCTTGGTAAACAGATATCGCACACCGCGCAGGTCTCCAGGACCTTCCTCGCCGACGGTGCCCACGAACAGGATGTCGTCGCGGGTGCTGATGCCGGCCGTCTTCATGGCGCGTACGAAGCCCAGCAGCACCGACAGGCTCATGGTGTCGTCTCCGATTCCGGGGGCATACAGCTTGGTGCCTTGGCGCTTTACCTTGACGTCGGTGCCGGCGGGGAAGACGGTATCCAGGTGGGCGGACACGACCACCACTTTGCCGTCGCTTCGGGTGCCCTTGCGCAAGCCCAGCACGTTGCCTTCTGGGTCGATCTGTACATCGCTCAGACCGGAAGCCTTGAGCATCTTGGCGAACTCTTCTGCACGGGCTTTTTCACCGAACGGCGGCGCGGGGATTTCGGTCAGTTTGATGCCGTCTTCGACAATACGCCCGTGCTCCTTGTCGAGCGCGGCAGTGGCGCCTTGGTAGATCGGGCTGGCTAGCACGCGCCGTACCTCCGCGGCGGGATCCACAGTCTGGGCATGAGCCGCACCCACCACCAAGGTGGCATAGGACAAGGCGATGGAGAGAGCAGGAAGCAGGAATGTCGAGGAGGTCGGTTTCATCGAGTTTCAATCACAACGTTGATAAATTTAAAAATGAGCCGCCGCATGGAGCACTCTTCGCGTGGCGCCTTCTAGATTGGCCGGACAGCACCAACAGTCCAGCCAGACTCAATCACCCCATGCATGGGCCGCGTGCTTTGCATGCGCCAGGGCGGCGGTGCTCTGGAACTGCGGTCTGCCTCGCTCTCACGCCGCAGCGCCCTGCCGCATGATCTTCATCGCCGGAGGTGCCATGCCGTGGTCGGAATGAGCGACGCCAGGGACTGTCTGCACGCGCCAGCGCAGCGGCACACCCAGTTTGGCCGCCGCCGCACGCGCCTGTTCGTAGAAGTAATGGCCGCGCGCAAAACGGTTCAGGCCCTGGGCTCTCGCCTCGGGATCGGTCGGCAGATTCGGATGGTTCGGGTCGATGTCTTTGTCGCCCAATAGGAGAACCACCTGCCGTGCAAATGCACGCTTCAAATCTTCATCCGTCGCCGCGACGTTGGCCAAGCCCCAGGGGAAATTGGCGTCGCGGTTGGGTAGCGTGTACGAACCGGCATTGGCACTGATGATCAGTTCGGCCCGTGATGCCTTTGCCAAAAGCATGTAGCGGTGCACGAACTGCGCACCGGCCGAGTGGCCGTACAGCGCAAATCGTTCACGGCGAGCTCCAAAGGCTTTACGCCCGATGGCGAAAGCATCGTCGACCACGCGAAATACCCACTGCTCGCTAGGCCGTATGTTCATCTTCTCGTCCACGACGTTTCCGAAGTTATAAAAGTTGCGCCCGGGAAACTTGGCCTGCGTGAACTCCGGCACCAGAACCAGGATGCCCGCATCCTCGGCGGGTTCCACCCATTCGCGGAGATAGCGGTCTGCGTCGCGGCGGACGCCATGCATGACGATGGCGACAGGGTCGTTCGGCTGCCAGCGCGCGGGGCGGTGGGCATGCAAGCGAATGTCGTCGGAGGTCGCGCCAAGGCCAGCTGCGGGAAAGTGCAGGACGTGCGATCCGGCAAGCAGCGTCCCGCCGGCAGGCGGCGAGGAAACGCAGCCTATCAGCGGGAGGCCGGCGGCCAGAGCCAGCAGATGACGGCGTTGGGTCAGGGCCGTGATGGAAGCTTTCATTGCATACCTCGGGTTTTGCCACGGGTCTTGGGTGCGGGTGTTTTGCTGCGTGACGTCTGTTGACTTGGCTCAGCCGCAGCCGCCAAGGACGGCAGCGCCTCGAACAGATGCACGGCGCAGCGGTGATTCAGGTCGAACCGGCGCCATGCGCACACTTCGACTGGCACATGAAAGCACTCCGCTCCGACGATGCGCAGAACACCGGTCACCAACTCATCGGCCACGCTGCTGCGCGGCAGCCAGGCCACGCCCAATCCTTGCAGGCAAAGCGCCTTGAGCGTCTCCGCCAAAGGCGATTCAGCGCGCGGCAGTAAGCGCGCGCCGATCTGCGTGAGCACACGGTCAAGCAGTGCCGCCGAAAAAGTGAAAGGCGAATACCGGAGCAGGGGCACCTCGCGTGAGCGCTGCAGATCGCAGCGACCGTCTTCATCGACAAAAGCGCGCGATGCGACTGGAACCAATGCATCGTGAGCGACGATACGGCGTTCGTAATCCTTGGTGCGCGTTTCGGGCCTGAGCTGCGAATAGCCCACCAGCAACTGTGCGCCGCCCCCGTCGAGCTCGTCAAAGTGTGACTCAACACCTTGAACACTGGGCACGATCTCGACTGTCAGCGAGGGCTCATTGCGCATCAACGGTGCGATCAGCTCCGGCACGGTGCGCGATGCCAGCGTGTGCAGGGCCAGCACTCGCACACGCTGGCCGTTCTCGCCCGATGCTTGGCGAAGGTCGGCGCGCATCGCTTGCATCGATGCCACTGTCTGGCGTGCCAACCCCATGAACTCCTGCCCATATGGCGTGAGCTGCACCGGGTAGACGGCTCTGTTGACAAGTGGAACTCCAACCCATTGTTCGAGTGCGCGAATGCGGCGGCTGAGCGCAGGCTGTGTGACGTGCCGATCCGCGGCCGCCGCCGAAAAGCTGCCGTTGTGCACCAACGCAAGAAGATCTTCCAGCCACTTCATTTCCATCTTGTTGTCTCCTGGTGCGATGGGCCTTGCGGTCGACGGCGTGTTGCAATGAATCGGCTGCGTCCGCAGTGTTCAACTTGCCCCCGTCATGGCAGCTCACGCCTGGGCGCCATGTGATGATCGCGCGCGGATGCCCGTCCCATGGCATTTCCACCCAGGCCAGCGGCTGAACGACGCCACGGTCCAGCGCAGCGGGCAGAGCTTGCAAAAGGCAGCATCGGGCAGTCGTCCCAGTTTTATCAAGTGTCAGACACTGTAGAGACCGGCGGCATACAGACTATGCCTATTTGGTATATATCTGATTAAACGTAACCTTTCGTGCCTGGATGTTGGCGCGAATCATCGGTGGTATGCGCGGCGGGTGATCCACCAACTTCAGGTCAGCGCATTGAAGGGCCTCGTAACGCTTGAATGTGACGTCAGCACTCAGAGGTATGTCTTGAAGCTGCCAGCTGTGATGTCCATCGCCCCCAATGACGGGTGAACCGTGCTGCAGGGCATCAACCGGAGGCCGTGAACCAGCGGGCCAGGACCGCATGCAACTGCGCGGGTGAGAGGGGCTTACGGAAAACGAGGTAGCCTTCTTCCTCTGCCTGTGCCAGCGCGGCCGATTGGTGCTCGCCGCTCACGAGCGCGCCACGCGCTGCAGGGCACCGCCGCAGCAACTCCTGCAGCAGCTCGAAGCCACTCTGGCCACCGGCAAGGCGCTGATCACACAGAACGGCCCCTGGCGGCAAGGGGCCCGCGTCCACGATCTGCAGTGCTTGCTGTGCCGTGGCTGCCAGGTCAACCTCCAGCCCCCAGGAGCGCAAAAGGGCGGCCACCGCCGTCGCCACCTGCGGATCGTCTTCGACCAGCAGGCAGCGTCCCGACAAGGAACCCATCCGCTCCTGCCATGACACATCGCCCGGCGACTTGCCATCCTGCGGCAGGGCCTCCGGCGCCGCGTCGAGCGAGAGCCAGAAGCACGACCCCCGGCCCGGCGTCGACTGAAAGCCATAGGTGGCACCGATCAGTCGGGCCGAGCGCGCCACCACCGAGAGGCCCAGGCCATGGCCGGCCACCTCCTGCGTCCAGCGGGCGCCGCCGCGATAGAACGGGGCATAGAGGCGATGCTGGTCCTCCAGCGGCACGCCAGGGCCTGTGTCGCGAACTTCGATCCGCCATTGCGTACCGCGCGCGCGAATCCCGACCAGCATGCCGCCGCTCGAGGTGTAGCGCAGCGCGTTCTGAACGAGGTTGAAAATCATCTGCCGCAGTAGCGTGCCATCGGTGTGCACGGTGGGCAGTCGGCGGCGTGGCAGGCCGAACCGCAGTCGCAGCCCCCGCCGCTGCGCATCCGGACCGAACACCGTCGCCACGTCGCCGAATACGGTGGTCAGCGCCACGGGCTCGCGCCGAACTTCGTAGGTACCCGATTCCAGGCGCGACAGGTCGAGCAACGCATCGAACATGAAGGAGAGGGACCGGGCGCAATCTTGGATGCCGTCGAGCACCGGCACGAGCTGCGCATCGGTATTGCGCTGAATCGCCGTCTCCATCAGCAGGCCCAATGCGTGCAGTGGCTGGCGCAGGTCATGGCTGGCCGTGGCATAGAACCGGTTCTTTTCCTCCAGCGCGCGCTC
>NZ_BAAJYS010000004.1:0-74157 GCF_057543315.1 Acidovorax sp. KPB24-07 | reverse complement strand
GGACCTGGCCTCGGTCAAGACCATGGCGGTGCGGCAGGGCGACCATTACGTCGTCAACGGCCAGAAGACCTGGACCACCCAGGGCCAGCACGCCAACATGATCTTCTGCCTGGTGCGCACCCAACGCGAAGCCAAGGCCCAGGCCGGCATCAGCTTCCTGCTGGTAGACATGAACAGTCCCGGCGTGGAGTTGCGCCCTATCCGCACACTGGACGGCGATCACGAGGTCAACGAAGTCTTCTTCACCGACGTGAAGGTGCCCGTGGATAACCTGGTGGGCGAGGAGAACAAGGGTTGGACCTATGCCAAGTACCTGTTGACCTATGAGCGCACGGGCATCGCGGGCGTGGGTTTTTGCATCTCGGCCCTGGCCAAGCTCAAGATCATCGCTGCCAAGGTGCAAAAGAACGGCAGGCCCATCGACCAAGACCCGCTGTTCGCCGCGCGCATGGCCCGCGTCGAGATCGACCTGGAGAACATGAAGACCACCAACCTGCGTGTGATTGCCGCCGTGGCCGGCGGCGGGGTGCCGGGCGCGGAAAGCTCCATGCTCAAGATCCGCGGCACCGAGATCCGCCAGGAGATCCTCTCGCTGATCCGCCGCGCCATGGGCCCTTATGCCGCCCCTTTCATCGAGGACGCGCAGTACGAGGGCTACACGCAAGCGCCGGTGGGCCCGCAGGAGGCTGCAACGGCCGCCGCCAACTACTTCAACTACCGCAAGCTGTCGATCTTCGGCGGCTCCAATGAAATCCAGAAGAACATCATCTCCAAGATGATTCTCGGCCTGTAGCCATGCAAGACCCCTTGAGTCGTTTAGCGCCTGCCCCTTGCGAGGAGACGAACTGCGCGGTGGCCGCTTTCGGGTCCCATGGATTGAGAAAGAGTTTCCTATGAACTTCGTACACACCGAAGACCGCCGCATGCTGGCGGACAGCCTGAACCGCTTCATCGCCGAGCAGTACGGCATGGAGCGCCGCAACCAGTTCGCCTATGGCGACGAGGGCCACAGCCCCGCCCTTTATGCCCAGTTCGCAGAGCTGGGCGCCATCGGCGCTTTGTTTCCCGAAGCCGCAGGAGGATTTGGCGGCGGAGGTTTCGACATCAGCGTGGTGTTCGAAGCCCTGGGCAAAGGCTTGGTGGCTGAGCCCCTGCTGGGGGCCCTGGTCGTGGGCCAGGCGCTGATCGCGGCGGGCACCGAGGCGCAGAAAGCCAGGGTGCAAGACATTGCCGCCGGTGGAGTGGTCGCTGCTTTGGCCCACGACGAACCCGGCAGCCACTACGAGCTTTCCAATGTCTCGGCGACAGCTGCCAAGACCGCCCAGGGCTGGGTGCTGAACGGTGCCAAGTCGGTGGTGGCATTTGGTGGAAAGGCCGATCTGCTGCTGGTTTCCACACGCACGGCGGGCCGCCCGTTCGACACCGCCGGCATCAGCCTGTTCCTGGTAGATGGCAGTGCGGCTGGCATCGCCAAACGCGGCTACAGCCGGATTGACGGCGGCCGTGCGGCTGAACTGACGTTCACCGATGTGCAGCTTGGCTCCGAAGCGCTAGTGGGCCAGGAAGGGGAGGGCTACGCGCTGCTAGAGCTCGTGCAGGGCTATGCGCTGCTGGCACTGGCGGCCGAAGCCCTGGGTGCCATGGATGTGGCCAAGCAGAGCACTCTGGAGTACCTGCAGACGCGCAAGCAGTTCGGCGTGGCCATCGGCACCTTCCAGGCCCTGCAGCACCGCATGGCCGACCTGTTGCTGGAGGTGGAGCAGATGCGTTCGGCTGTCATCAACGCGGCCGACGCCATCGACAACGCGCGGGGCGGGGCGCGCGAACGCACTTTGTCGGCTGCCAAGTACACCGCAGGCTATGTGGGCGCGCTGGTCGCGGAGGAAAGCATCCAACTGCACTGCGGTATCGGCATGACCTGGGAGTTGCCCCTGTCGCACTACGCCAAGCGCCTGGTGCTGATCGACCATCAGTTCGGCGACGAAGACCACCACCTGGCCCGGTTCATCGCTCTGGGCGCGGCATCCGCTGATTCCTCGAAAGGACGGCCATGACAGAGACCACCCCGCCTTTGCTGCAGCGGCGCGATGGCGCCGTGCTGGTGCTGAGCAACAACAACACGGCTGCGCGCAATGCGCTGTCCCCCGCGTTCTACGCCGCACTGACGCAGGCCTTGGTCGAGGCGCAGGCCGATCCTTCGGTGGGCGCTGTCGTGCTCACAGGAGAGGGCGGCCATTTCTGCGCGGGTGGCGACCTGAGGCAGTTGGCCAAACGGCGTGAGTTGAGCGTCGAACAGCGACGCGAGAAGCTCGAAGGCCTGCACGACCTCATCCGCGCCGTGCGCGACTGCGAGAAGCCCGTGATCGCTGCAGTGGAGGGCGCCGCCGCGGGTGCTGGCCTGTCCCTCGCCCTGGCGTGCGACATGCTGGTGGCGGCGCGCGATGCCGTGTTCTCCGTGGCCTATGTGAAGGTCGGCCTCACTCCCGACGGCGGTGCGACGGCGTTCCTGGCCGAGTTCGTTTCCCGTCAGGTGCTGACCGAGTTGTGCCTGACGGGCGAGCGTCTGTCGGGCGAACGCCTGCATGCCCTGGGTGCGGTCAACCGCCTGGTCGAACCGGGCAAGGCTCTGGCGGGCGCTTTGGCACTGGCCACCAGCGTGGCGGACGGTCCGCAACGGGCGATGGCACGCATCAAGGCCTTGTGCCGTACTGCGCCCCATGCGTCGCTGGAGGAACAGCTGGAAAGTGAAGCCCGCTTCATGGTGATGTCGCAAGCCACCGAAGAGTCCCGCGAAGGCATCGGCGCGTTCCTGGAAAAGCGCACGCCGGACTTCGCACCGCTGCGCGGTGCGGACTGACGCACGCATGCCCACTACGACCAACACAGGAGACAACACCATGACCGCCCCAGACCCGTCACAGGACATCGATTTTCCGCTGGAAGGCGTGCGCGTGCTCGATCTGTCGCGCGTGTTCGCCGGGCCGCTGTGCGGCCAGGTGCTGGCCGATTTCGGCGCCGAGGTCATCAAGGTCGAGCACCCGGGCCGCGGCGATGACACGCGCGACTGGGGCTTGCGCATCGGCCAGACCGAGACCACTTACTACAACAGCATGAACCGCAACAAACGGTCCATCACGCTGGATCTGCAAAGCCCCGAGGGCCTGCAGATCATCCGTGACCTGCTACCGCAGTTCGACGTCGTCATCCACAATTTCAAGACTGGTGGGGCCGAGAAGCTGGGCCTGGGCTACGAGCAGTTGAAGGCGCTGCGGCCTGGCCTGATCTATTGCGCGGTGGCTGGCTACGACAGCAGCGGCCCGGAGGCCAAACGCCCTGGCTACGACCTGGTGATCCAGGGCGAGGCGGGCCTGATGGCGCTCAACGGCGAGGCCACGCAGCCACCGCTGAAATTCGGCGTGGCCGTGGTGGACCTGATGACCGGCATGTACGCCGCGCAGGCCGTGTTGGCGGCGCTGTTTCGCCGGGAGCGCACTGGGCACGGCCGGCTCATCGAAATGGCTTTGTATGACTGCGGCATCATGGTCACAGGCTACTACGGCCTCGACGCCATGCAGCTGGGCCGCGATCCGGAGCGCTACGGCAATGCGCACCCATCCATCGTTCCCTACGGCATGTACGACGCGGCCGATGGTCCGTTGATCATCGCCGTAGGCAACAACGCGCAGTTCGACAAGTTCTGCCGCCAGGTCATCGAGCGGCCCGACATCGTGGAAGACCCGCGCTTTTCCACCAACGTGAACCGGGCCAGGAACCGCGTGGAACTGGGCCCCTTGTTGAAGGCACTGATCCATGCCTTCCCGCGCGATCTGCTGCTGGAGCGCCTCACGGCCGCCGGCATTCCCTGCGGCCGTGTGGCGGGGTTGCATGAGGCGCTGACCAGCGAGAGAACGCGCCGCAGCGGCCTGCTGCGCGACATGCCGCACCCCGTGGTCGGAACCACGCCCGTCTTTGCACCTCCTTACCGCATGGACGGCCAGCGCCTGCCCATCCGCAGCGCGCCGCCCACGCTGGGCGAGGGCACACGCGAGGTGCTGCACCGCCTGCTGTCGATGAGCGACGCCGAACTGCAGCAACTGCAGCAGCGCGGCGTGCTGACCCTGCCGGACGATTCGCCACCGGCCTGAAGGCCTTCCATTTCACCGCCCGGTCCCTTGCGAAAACACCGCATCAGATGGTGCATGGGGCCGTTTTCATCCCTTGACGACGATCGCACTGATCCAGGAGACAACGCTATGGGAATCCAATACAACCGCCGCAACCTGCTTCAGGGGCTGGCGGCGCTGGGGGGCACCAGCTTGCTTGGCCAGGCCGCAGCGCAAACCGCCAAAGCAGCCTGGCCGACCAAGCCCATCCGGCTGATCGTGCCGTTCAACGCCGGGGGGGCGACGGACATCATCGCCCGCACGGTGGGCGAAGCGCTGGCAAAACGCGTGGGCCAGCCCGTGGTGGTGGACAACCGGGGTGGTGCCGCCGGCATCCTGGGTACCGACGTAGTCGCCAAGGCCGCACCCGACGGGCACACCCTGCTGGTATCGCTCAGCACATCGATGCTGATCAACCAGTTTCTGTACACCAAGCTGCCCTACGACCCGCAGAAGGACATCACGCCCATCACCCAGATCGCGGCAGCGCCCGTCACGCTGGTGGTGCACCCGTCGGTGCCCGCGAGCAATATGAAAGAGTTGCTGGCCTACGTGAAGGCCCACAAGGGCAAGCTCTCGTACGGTTCCTGGGGCGTGGGTTCCTACGCGCACCTGGCCGGGGCCTACATGAGCAAGACGATGGACGCCGACATGACCCACGTGGCTTACAAGGGCGAGGCACCCATGATCCAGGAGCTGATCGGCGGCCAGCTGCAGCTGTGCTTCTCCAGTGCGCTGAACACCAAGCCCTTCATCGATGCGGGCCGCCTGAAGGCCATCGGCGTAACGGGCAAGCAGCGCATGGACATTCTGCCCACGCTGCCCTCCATCTACGAGCAAGGGGTGCCGGACGATGCGTATGCCATCTTCGGCTGGGTGGCCATGGGTGCTCCTGCCGGACTACCCAAGGAGATCGTGGACCAGCTCTACGGCCACCTGCGCGAGATCGCCAAGGACCCGAAGGTGCTGGAGCGCACCGTTGGGGCCGGCTTCATGCCCCTGATGAACAGCCCGGAAGCCTTTCGCGAGAACTACCAGCGCGACATGCCTGTCTGGAAGGCTTTGGTCGACGAAGCTGGCGCCAAGCTCGACTGAAACCTGGCGGCCGCAGCTCAGCAACGAGTCAGTGGCTGCCCCTGCAATGACTGACCGATGGATTGACGGGAAACACCATGCCTTTGCCTCACAAAACGTTTCTTGCCTGCACGCGCCGGAACACCCTTCTGGCGCTGGCCGCCGCCCCATGGCTTTTCGGGAGCGCCAGCGCGCAGCAAGCGGCGGCCGTCTGGCCGACCAAGATGATCAAGCTGGTGGTGCCTTTTCCGGCAGGGGGGCCCACGGACACGGCTTCGCGCATCGTCGGGCAGAAGCTGGCCGACCGGTTGAAGCAGTCCGTAGTGGTGGACAACCGTCCGGGTGCCTCGGGCTCCATCGCCGCCTCCCAGGTGGCCAAGGCCGACCCGGATGGCTACACCTTCATGATGCTGGCCACTCCGACCTTGCTGGCCCCGCATCTCTACAAGAAGCTGAGTTACGACACGGTGAAGGATTTCACCCCCGTCGCCACGGTCTATGACCTGCCCATCGTGGTGGTGGTCAACCCGGCGCAGTTGCCGGACGTGACCGACCTGCGCACGCTCATTGCCCACGCCAAGGCGCAGAAGACGCCGCTCAACTACACCAGTTCCGGGACCGGCAGCTTTGGCCATCTCAGCATGGAGTTGCTCAAGCAGATGGGCCATTTCGACATGCAGCATGTGCCCTACAAGGGCGGCGTTCCTGCCATCACCGACACCATCGGCGGCCAGGTGCCCATCATGTATGCCGACCTGGTCGCTGCACTTCCGCATATCCAGGCCGGCAAGCTGCGGGCCATCGCCGTGGGCTCACCCCAGCGCGTCAGCATGCTGCCGGATGTGGCAACCATCGCCGAGCAAGGCTTCAAGGGTTACGACGCCGTGTCCTGGGGCGGACTGCTTGCACCACCCGGTACGCCGAAACTGGTGGTGGACCGGGTGGCGAACGAGGTCAAGCAGATCCTGGCTGAAAAAGAAACGCAAGAGAAGCTGCTGCACGCTGGCGCCATCGCGCGTTTCGAAGACCCCGCGCAGATGGGTAAGCATGTTCAGCAAGACTATGCCAAATGGGGCCAACTGATCCGAGACAAAGGAATTGCGTCGGAGTGATCCGTGCAGCAATCCATCGTCCGCCTCATGGGTGAAGTCCAAGCACCCGTCAGCGAGCGCGTGGCTGGAGTGGTCCGCCGAGCACTCCTTCAACCCATCCTTTAAACACAGGAAAGAACACTGCCATGAAAATTCTGGTCCCTGTCAAGCGCGTGGTGGACTACAACGTGAAGGTCCGGGTGAAGTCGGACAACACGGGTGTGGACATCGCGAACGTGAAGATGAGCATGAACCCCTTTGACGAGATCGCCGTCGAGGAGGCCGTGCGCCTGAAGGAAAAGGGCGTGGTGACCGAAGTCATCGCCGTCTCCTGCGGCGTCGCGCAGTGCCAGGAAACGCTGCGCACCGCGATGGCCATCGGTGCCGACCGTGCCATCCTGGTGGAGACCACCGAAGAGCTGCAGCCCCTGGCCGTGGCCAAGATCCTGAAGGCGCTGGTGGACAAGGAGCAGCCCCAGCTCATCATCCTGGGCAAGCAGGCCATCGACGACGATGCCAACCAGACCGGGCAGATGCTCGCCGCGCTCGCCGACCTGCCGCAGGCCACCTTCGCCTCCAAGGTGGAAGTGAGCGGCGACAAGGTCAACGTCACGCGCGAAGTCGATGGCGGGCTGGAGACCATCTCCCTCACGCTGCCGGCCGTGGTCACCACCGACCTGCGCCTGAACGAGCCGCGCTACGTCACCTTGCCCAACATCATGAAGGCCAAGAAAAAGCAGCTCGATACCGTCAAGCCCGAAGACCTGGGCGTCGATGTCAAGCCGCGCCTGAAGACCCTGAAGGTCTCCGAACCGCCGAAGCGCGCGCCGGCATCAAGGTGCCCGACGTGGCCGCCCTGGTGGACAAGCTCAAGAACGAAGCAAAGGTGATCTGAACATGACAGCCCTCGTAATTGCCGAACACGACAACGCCAGCATCAAGCCCTCCACCCTGAACACCGTCACGGCCGCCGTGGCCTGCGGTGGCGACGTGCACGTGCTGGTGGCGGGCAGCGGCGCCGATGCCGCCGCCCAGGCCGCCGCGCAGATCGCCGGCGTCAGCAAGGTCATCCTGGCCGATGGCGCGAGCCTCAAGGACGGCCTGGCCGAGAACGTCGCCGCCCAGGTGCTGGCCATTGCCAGCCAATACAGCCACATCCTGTTCCCCGCCACCGCGGGCGGCAAGAACGTGGCCCCCCGCGTGGCCGCCAAGCTCGACGTCGCGCAGATCAGCGACATCACGAAGGTCGACAGCCCCGACACCTTCGAGCGCCCCATCTACGCCGGCAACGCCATCGCCACCGTGCAAAGCAGCGATGCGACCAAGGTCATCACCGTGCGCACCACCGGCTTCGATGCCGCGGCCGCCACGGGGGGCTCGGCCGCGGTCGAGAAGCAGGAGGCCGCCGCCGATTCGGGCAAGAGCAGCTTCGTGGGCCGCGAGGTCACCAAGAGCGACCGCCCCGAGCTCACCGCCGCCAAGATCATCGTCTCGGGCGGGCGGGCGCTGGGCAGCAGCGAGAAGTTCAACGAAGTGATGACGCCCCTGGCGGACAAGCTGGGTGCGGCGATCGGCGCGAGCCGCGCGGCGGTGGATGCGGGCTACGCGCCCAACGACCTGCAGGTGGGGCAGACGGGCAAGATCGTGGCGCCGCAGCTGTACATCGCGGCGGGCATCTCGGGCGCGATCCAGCATCTGGCGGGCATGAAGGACTCCAAGGTGATCGTGGCGATCAACAAGGACCCGGAGGCGCCGATCTTCAGCGTGGCCGACTACGGCCTGGAGGCCGACCTGTTCACGGCTGTGCCGGAACTGGTGGACCGGCTCTGACCTATGGACCAGAGCCACACGCCATGCCGTGTGCCGGTCATTTCCCCTGATTCCTGGAGATAGGAGACACACATGCACACATTCCTTCGCCGCCGCCAACTGTTGCTCGCCGCCACGGCGGGTTTCGCCGGAGCGGCTGTCAGCGCGCCGGCCTTGGCCAGCGTCCCCTGGCCGAGCAAGCCGATCCGGATCGTGGTTCCTTACACTGCGGGCGGTTTCACCGACCAGATGGCGCGCTTGCTGCAGGTGGGCTTGCAACAGCGCTTGGGCCAGCCGGTGATCGTGGACAACAAGCCGGGCGCCAACAGCATCATCGGCGTGGACGCCGTGGCCAAGGCCGCGCCGGACGGCTACACCTTCGGCGTGTTCATCGCCGCCTATGCCGCCAACACCACGCTGTATCCCAAGCTGCCGTACGACCCCAAGAAGGATTTGGTGGGCGTGTCGCTGATGGGGGTGTCGCCCCTGGTGGCCGCCGTAGCGATGAATGCGCCCTTCAAGACGACGGCCGAACTGGTGGCCTATGCGCGTTCCAATCCAGGCAAGCTGAGCTTCGCGTCGTCTGGCAACGGATTTGCCGCCCACCTCACCTCCGAGCTGATGCGCCTGATCACCAAGACCGAGATGGTGCACATCCCGTACAAAGGTGCTTCACCTGCGCTGGCAGACCTCATGGGTGGGCAGGTACCGCTGTTCCTGGATCCACCGCCCAACCTGATCCAGCCAGCCAAGGCCGGAAAGATCCGCCTCATCGGGGTGGCCAGCGAAAAGCGCCTTCCTGCCTTGCCCGATGTCCCGACCTTTGCCGAGCAGGGCTACCCTGGCCTGGTGGGCAGTACCTGGGCCGCGATGCTCGCGCCTTCCGGCGTGCCCCGCGAAATCGTGCAGCGCATGTCCGACGAAGTGGCGCGCATCGTCCGCAGCCCCGAAGTGACGCAGCGGCTGGAGCAGACCATGGGGACGTTCGCTGAAGGCTCCACCCCTCAGGAATGCGATGCCTTCATCGCGTCGGAAACGGTCAAATGGGCCAAAGTGATTCAGGAGGCGCGGGTCACGCTGGATTGACGCGGGGGCGAGGGCGGGGCTTCCACCCCGTCGGCGCAGGCAGCACCTGCCGCCGCTCTTCATGAAACTTCGCACTCCGTGATCAGCCACTGGATCTGCGCCATGACCGGGTGGGCATCTGACGAGTGATCTGCTCCAGCAAACGCATGGGCTCCAAAGTACGAGAGTGAAGGCGGTCCTTGCGGTCCTTGTTATCAGTTACTCGGCTTTCGCACCGGACACCCGCACCTGCTCGGCAGCCAATGGCATCTGCTGCTGCACGAAGCTCCAGAATTCATCGACGCCCATCGGCTTGACGGGCAGCGAACCCTGGTCCAGGAACTGCTTTTGCACCTCCGGATTGCGCAGGGCGGTAGCGAGCGCAGCATTGAGCTTGTCCAACGCTGCACGCGGCGTGCCTGCCGGCGCGACCAGTCCGTACCAGGAGTCGGTATGGAACCCCTTCACCCCGGCTTCCTCGAAAGTCGGTACGTCGGGTAGCGCTGGCAGGCGCTGTCGAGCGGCCACCGCGAGCGGGCGCAGCTTGCCCGAGCGGATGAAGGACATTGCGCCCGTCGTCAGAACGAAATCCACGCGGCCAGCCATCAGGTCGGTCATCGCCGGGGCCGTTCCCTTGTAAGGGATGTGGGTCACGTCGGCGCCAGTGATCTTCTTGAAGTTGGCGCCAGCCAGATGCTGACTGGAGCCGACGCCGCCTGATCCGTAATTGAGCTGGCCTGGTCGGGCTTGAGCGGCCTTGAGCAAGTCCGCAACCGAGAGAAACGGCGAATCGGTCGGTACCAGCAGCACGCTCGGAGATGTCGTAATCATGCCGATGGGTGCGAAGTCTTTTATGGGGTCATGGTTGAGTTTCGGGTACAGCGCAGAATTCAGACCGTGCGATGCCACCGTCGCCAGCATGATGTTGCTGCCATCCGGCTTCGCGCGTGCAGCCGCATCGCTGCCGATGTTGCCCCCAGCGCCCCCCTTGTTGTCGATGACGATGGATTGGCCCAATGCCTCGGACATGCGGACGGCCGTGAGCCGTGCCACGTTGTCGGAGGGGCCTCCGGCAGGCCAGCCCACGATCATGGTGATGGGGCCGGCCGATAGAGCGCCCTGGGCCATGGCGTGGATGTGAGGTAGCAGCGCAACCGCCAATGCGAGTGCGGAGAAGCGACGGCGAGTCAGTGTGGTCATGGTGTGCTTTCATCGAGGAGCTTGCAGGCCTGCAGCGAACCCATTGAGTGGTGAGTCCTTCAAGGGTGTTCCGGGAAATGGGGGTGGCGCGTTTGCCTCGGCGGACAAGCGGACTCCACGCTTCACGGTTTGTCTTGCCAGGGCATTTCTGCCCAGAGTTTGCGAAAGTTGGCTTCCGTGGCTTCGAGTTCGGCCGCATAAGCCGCTGGCCCCAGGTATCGCAAAGGTGCGTACATGGCTTCGGCCTGCTGCTTGAACGCAGGGTCCGCGGCGATGGTGGCAATCGCATCAACCAGTTTCTTGCGGATCGCCTCCGGTAAGCCCTTGGGAGCCGCCAGGCCACGCAGCGAGGCCAACTCAATGGCAATCCCTTGCTCTTTGAAGGTCGGCACCTGTGGCGCCAGGGATGAGCGCTCAGCTGACATTTGACCCAGCAGTCGGATCGGGGTGCCCCCCTTCTGATATGCCAGCACCTCCCCGATGTTGATGGCGCCAATCACAATTTGCTGGCCCGTGGCCGCGGCACGCACCTCGCCAGCGCCTTTGTAAGGCACATGCATGAGCTTGGTTCCCGTAGCGCGTTCGAACAGCAGCATCGCCAGGTGGTCATCCGATCCGGTGCCTGTCGTGCCAACAGTCACAGCGCCAGGGTTCGCCTTGGAATAGGCCGCCAGGCCCGCCAGCGAGGTGATGTTGTTTGTGTTGTGTATCGCGAAGCCGCCCGGGTCGTCCACGAGGTTGCCGAGCAGGTCGTACTGGCTCCAGTGGAAACTGCTCTTGCGCTCAATCGGAATGGTCAACACGTTGGGTGTGTTGATAAAGCCGATGGTGTAGCCATCAGGCTTCGCGCGTGCCAGCTCGCCAAAGCCGATGCCGCCTCCCGCGCCAGGACGGTTGAGTACCACGACACTGCCTTCGAGTTGCTTTTCCAGGTGCCGTGCCAGCAACCGGGCGACAAGGTCGGTACCTCCACCAGGACCGTAGGCCACAATCAGCTCGATGGGTTTAGAAGGGTACGGCGCGGCGGGCTGCGCTGCTGAGGGAAGCGCAAATGCAGTAGCGAGCAGTCCGGCGCACAGCGTGCGACGGGTCCATTGTTTGTTCATGCTTGTCTCCGTGATGTTTGCCCGTTTCGGGCTTATGGGAATCAGTGGCCGAGCGCGGCGGCAATACGCTCCCTGGCCCGTGGCCAGACGTCAGGGTTGACCAGGCGCTCAGGTCGCTCGCCATCCGAGAGCAACTGCAAGATCTGTATGGCGGCCAGCGTGGCGTTGTTGCGCCGGGCTTCATGTGTGACACCAGCCGTGTGGAACGTTGCCACGACATTCGGGAGGCGCAACAGGGCATGGCTGGCGGGTGGAGGCTCCTGGTCCCACACATCGAGACCTGCACCCTTGAGATGGCCGCTGGCGATTGCAGCATGCAGGGCGTTCTCATCGTGAATGCCGCCGCGTGCGGTGCTGACGAAGATGCTGCCTGGCTTCATCGCTGCGAATGCGGCTGCGTTCATCAGCCCGAGGGTGCTGGCATTGCGCGGGCAGTGCAGCGAGACAATGTCGGAACGACGCAGCAATTCATCCAGTGACACGGATTGCGCACCTCGTGCACTCATCTCGGCGTCGTCCAGTGCGGGATCAACGCCCAGCACTTGCATGCCGAAGGCCCGACCCAGTGCTGCGGTGCGCCGGCCGGTTTCGCCGACACCCACAATGCCCAGTGTGCGTCCGCGCAGTTCGTGGCCCATCAAGTCTTCGCGACTGAAGCTGCGTTGGTTCGAGCGCAGCAACGCATCCGATTCCGGAATGCGGCGCAGCACCGCCAGCATCAGGCCGAGTGCCAATTCGGCGACTGAATCGGCGTTGCCGCCGGCCTGGTTCATGACCACCACGCCAGCGCGCGTACACGCTTCGATGTCGATGGTGTCGCAACCTGAACCACTCGACGAAACCGCCAGCAGCTTGGGGCAGCGTGCCAGCAACTCAGCGCTGACGAACCAGCGTCGCGGCAACTCATCCTTGGCCGCAGTGATCTGCAGCACTTGCGCTTGGGCCAGCGCCTCCCATGCTGCACGGTCAGCGCCTTCCCGTGCGCAGGTCTGCAATGTCACGCCAGGGGCTGCGGAGATGATGCGATTGAAGGCCGGGTCCAGCCAATAGTCGAAGCGAACGACCTGGCTCACAGAACGCCCTTCTCGCGCAGCGTGCGTTCAACCCAGCTCCGGTCGGCGCGGCCTTCAGCGATGGCCTGCAGCGCATCGGCTTCGATGCGTTCAATGGCTTCGACACGTGCCGCAATGTCTTCGGCCTCTTCGGGCGGCACCGCCAGCAGGCCATCGCCATCGCCAACCACAATGTCCCCGGGATGCACCACCATCCCGTCAATGGTGACTGGCACATGCAACTCGCCTGGGCCATCCTTGTATGGGCCACGGTGTGCAACCCCGCGTGCATACACCGACAGACTATGCTGACCGATGGCGTCGCTGTCACGAATCAGCCCGTCGATGACGATGCCTGCCGCGCCGCGCGCGATCAGCAGCGCGAGCATGATTTCGCCAATGATGGCGTTCGGACCCACTCCGCCGGCATCCACCACGATGACGTCACCCGGTGCGCAGGTGTCGATGGCGTGGTGCACCATGAGGTTGTCACCAGGCCTGGTGCGCACCGTCAGCGCACGGCCTGCGAGTCCACCATCGCGTCTGTGGAACGGTTTCAGCGACGAAGTTCCGGTGGTGCGGCTCATGGCGTCGCTGATGTTGGCGACTTGGAAGCCCCGGTACCGCGCCAAGAGTGCGTCACTCACGACGGTCGAGGGGCGCGCATGAATGTGGAAACCCTGGATTTTGCTCATGGTTGGTTCGAAGTGATGGGGAAATAGTCGATGGGACTGGCAACTGGACGGATGCAGCGGGATGTGATGTCGGCAATGCGCGTGAGTCCCAGCATGGCCATATCCCGAGAAATTTCTTCGTGCATCAGGGAGATGGCATGGGTCACGCCGCCTTGTCCAGCGACCGAGGCGGCATAGTTGAAGGGCCGGCCCACGAATACGCAGCGCGCCCCGAGGGCCAACGCTTTGACGGCGTCGGTACCGCGGCGAACGCCGCTGTCGAGCATCACCGGCATTTCGGGAACGGCGCGTGCGATGGCGGGCAACACGCGCAGCGGTGCCACCGCACCGTCCAGCTGACGCCCTCCGTGGTTGGAGACGATGATCCCGTCGACGCCATGGTCGCGTGCATGCACAGCGTCCTCCGGCGTCAGGATGCCCTTGACCACGAGTTGATTCGGCCAGCGCTTGCGTATGGCTGCCAGATGGGGCCAAGCCAGGTGGGCGCGGTCTGAGAAATCGCGCAGCACATTGGAGGAAAGGATGGGCGCGCCGCGCGTGGCGTAGTTGTTCTCGAAGTGGGGCATGCCATGCAGCAGCAGCGTCTTCAGAAACGTACCCAGCAACCAGCGCGGATGGCTCAGGCCTTGCCAAGCCAGCGAAAAGCTGGGCTTGAGCGGCGTTGAAAAGCCTGCACGTACATTGTTTTCCCGGTTCGCTGCGACGGGTGTGTCCACAGTGACCACCAGGGTCTGTACGCCTGCGCCTTGCACGCGATCGAGCAGGCCATCTATCTGCGCAAGCTCGCCCGGCAGGTAGGCCTGGAACCAGGTTTGCGGAGCGATCGCCATCACCTCTTCGAGCCGAATCAACGAAGAGCCGCTCATGATGGCCGGCACATTGGCTTGCTGTGCTGCCTGGGCCAGCACGACATCGCCACGGTAGGCCGAAAGCGCGGAAATCCCCATGGGCGCGAGTCCCACCGGCGTGGCGTAGCGGCGGCCGAAGAGTTCGAATCCGAGGTCGCGTTGCGCGACGCCGACCAGCATGCGCGGGCGGAAGGCCAAATCATTGAAGGCCCTGCGGTTCTCCGCCAGCGACTGGTTGTCCTCTACGGCGCCGCTGATGTAGGCAAAGATGGGCCGAGGCAGGTGGCGGCGGGCCAACTTCTCGAAGTCGTCCAGGGACAGCACCTGTCGGCAGGCTTTGGGGATGAGTAGGGGAGAAGAAGGCATGGCGCAACCATGGTGCGCCGGTTGATATTGAAAGAAAAGAGAAAAAATTCGAACTTTTGATTTCGCTTTTAGTAAACTAAATTCATGACCCTCAAGCAACTCGAGGCCTTCTACTGGGCCGCCACTTGTCTCAATTTCACGGTCGCGGCTGAACGGGTGCACCTGTCCATTTCTTCCCTGTCAAAGCGCATTGCTGAATTGGAGGTTTCGCTGGGGACCCTGCTGTTCGACCGGAGCGGGCGGTCAGCCGAGTTGACGCCCCATGGCGAACTGCTGTTGCCGCGTGTTCGTGCGTTGCTGCATGACGCGGCCCAGTTGCAACAGGCCATCGGTCAAAGTACTGGTTTGCAAGGGCGTTGCCGGATTGGCTTTGGCGAACTGAGTGGACTGACCTGGCTGCCGAAGCTGGTGCAGAAGGTGGCCGAACTGCATCCTGCGCTGCAGTTGGAGCCGCATACCGACATTGGCCAAGTGCTGGAGCAGCGCATCGTGGATGGCGAACTCGACTGCGTGGTGATCGCAGGCCCCTCATCGCGCAGTACCTTGGCTTTCGAACGCGTAGCGCAGGTGCGATTCGTCTGGGCTGCAAGCGAGGCATTTCTCGTGAAAGCCGGTACTGACTTGCCGCAGCGCCTGGTACGCGAGCAGATGCTGATTGCCCTGCCTGAGGGCTCAGGTGCTACCCGCATCCTGGATGAATGGCTGAGCGGTCAATCGATGAGCGTCGAGCGGCGGCTCAGTTGCAACAGTTGGGGTGCGGTGGTGGGAATGGTGGCCGAAGGCCTGGGCTTCACGTACATGCCCCACGGGTGGGCCGAAGCGCTGCAAGCTCGCGGGATGCTGAGGATTCTGTCTGCAGGCAATGCGTTGGCACCCCTGACCTATACCGTGCAGTGGCGGCGCGACGATGTGAGGCCACTCATCACGGAAATGCGAAAAATCATCAAAAGCGTCATCGACTTTTCCGCCCCCCGCTGCTTGTGCTGACAAGTGCAGAGTGATCCATCGTGATCTAGGATACGCAGGCGCAACGCGCTTCTGACTCCGAACAGTGCTCGTCGACACTTCGATGCCAGATTCCAATCGCAGCGATATCACACGAAACGGTCAGTGATGGTGGTTCGGAGGATTGCGTTTTCGTCGGCACGATGTGTGCCGGAACACCTTTCGCTGCAAGTGCGGGAGCTGTGAAGGGTTTTTTCACGGCACCGGCAGCGCCTGTCGCCGCTCCTCACAAAATCCCCGTCCCTCTTCTACCAACCACTCCCGGACCTGCTCCATGGCCGGGCTGGGATGCGCGGTGGTCACAAACGAGTAAGACGCGCGCGACAGTACGCTGCGCTGAAGAACCGGCACCAAACGCCCTGCCTTGACGTCCTGCAATACCAGTGCGGCGCGCCCATGGCAATGCCCTGGCCGGCCAGTGCGGCGCCCTGGGCCAATTGAGACAGATTGAATTGCTGGCCACCCGCCCACAGTGGTGGCGCGGCGCCCATTTGAGTAAACCAGTGTTGCCATTCCTCGTACGTGTCGGCGCCGTCCCATGCGCTGCCGTCGTGCAACAGCCAGTCGCGGTGCAGGTCCTGGGGTGATGTGATGG
The DNA here is from genome assembly GCF_057543315.1 of Acidovorax sp. KPB24-07. Taxonomy (NCBI): domain Bacteria; kingdom Pseudomonadati; phylum Pseudomonadota; class Betaproteobacteria; order Burkholderiales; family Comamonadaceae; genus Acidovorax; species Acidovorax sp. KPB24-07. The sequence continues at coordinate 58,088 of NZ_BAAJYS010000004.1, read as the reverse complement.
GTGGATGCCGCGCCAAAAAATCGGGGCTCGCCACGGGCAGGAGCCACTCATCGAGAAACACCGTTGCGTTCAGATCACGGTAGCCGCCCAAATCGAAACGCACTGCGGCCTCGATACCGTCCCGCACCATGCGGGTGCGGTCCAGTCTGTGGAACTCGCCAAACACCCGCAGGCCCATGCTCGGATACTGGCGGAAAAATTCGCCCAGCCGGGGCGTGAGCCAGCTCATGGCGAACGACGGTGAGCAACTGAGGGTGGCAGTAGCGGCCTCTTGCGGCCGGCGCATCTGCGCCAGTGTGTTTTCGATCGCGGTGAAGCTCTCGCGCAGCACCACAGCCAGCCACTGGCCCTCGGGCGTGGGCACCAGCGCGCGCGGTGTGCGAAGGAACAGCGGACGGTGCAGCCAGTCTTCGAGGTGCTTGACCTGCTGGCTGACGGCGCCCTGGGTGATGCAAAGTTCGGCAGCGGCCTTGGTGAAGCTGCCGTGGCGGGCGGCTGCATCAAAACAGCGCAGCCAGGCGAGCAAGGAGGCGGAGAGGTGGATGTCCATTACTTTGGCTAATGCGTTCGCCACTATAAATGCGTTGTGGCAACAGGGTGACGGGCGAAGAATGCGTTACAGGGGCCCATTTGGAAATCGGCCCGAAAACCGTGTCCCATTGCTGCCTGAACCTGATATGTCCTATCCAATCAACCGTTCCCCGCAGGCTGGAGTTGACGCATTGGCAATCCGCCTCCGGCAGGCCCAACCGTGCCTGTGGACCAATCCTGAACGCCTGGAACATCCGCCGGCCACGTTGGAGGCACTGGGGCGCAGCATTAGTCTGGATGATACGAAAGCCGCTGCCGCTCGCCTGAAACGTTTCGAGGCATTGCTGGCACAGGTGTTTACGGAATTGGCAGACGCGAAGGGCGTCGTAGAGTCGCCCCTGCTGCCAGCTGCCGCGTTGAAGCCTGTGCTCGGCCTGCAGCCAGGGCAGGGCAACCTGTTCATCAAGGCCGATCATCGCCTGCCAGTGGCGGGCTCCATCAAGGCGCGTGGCGGGATGCATGAGGTGCTGGAGTTCGCCGAACAACTGGCGTTGAAGCATGGGTTGGTGTCGCAGAGCGGTGACGAACATGCCTACCTTGCGCTGGCCGGCACTGCGGCACGCGAAGTGCTGGGACGCTACGAAGTGGCAGTGGGGTCTACCGGCAATCTGGGGCTGAGCATCGGCGTGGTGGCCTCGGCCCTGGGATTCAAGGCGGCGGTACACATGTCGGCCGACGCCAAGGAGTGGAAAAAGGAGCGTCTGCGCCAGCGTGGCGTGCTGGTGGTGGAGCATGCGGGCGACTATGAGCGCGCAGTGGCCGCCGGTCGCTCCCAGGCCGGAGCCGATCCCACGTGCCACTTCGTGGACGACGAGCAGTCGTTCTCGCTGTTGCTGGGGTACAGCACCGCGGCCTTGCATCTGCAAAAGCAGCTGGCAGAGCAGGGCATCGTGGTGGATGCCGGTCACCCCCTCATCGTTTACCTGCCTTGCGGGGTGGGAGGAGCACCTGCGGGCATCACCTTTGGCCTGCGGCAGTTGCTGGGACCCCATGTGCATTGCTTCTTCGCGGAGCCGGTTCAGTCGCCATGTTTCCTGGTGCAGATGCTGGGTGGGCAAGCCGGCTTGGCAAGCGGTTCAGCGCACCCTTCGGTATATGACTGGGGCCTGACCAACCAGACGGAGGCCGATGGGCTGGCCGTGCCGCGCGCTTCGTTGCTGGCGGCCGAATTGATGGCGCCGCTGCTGTCCGGGGGGTTCACGGTGGCGGACGACACCTTGTTCGCCCATTTGGTGCAGGTGCTGGATGCGCTGGGCGAGCGCATCGAGCCCTCGGCCGCGGCAGGCTTCAGCGGCCCCGGCATGCTGACCGGCACCGACGCGGGGCAGGCTTGGCTTCGCAGCACCGGCGTGGGCGAAGTGCTGCCCCAGGCCACCCACCTCGTGTGGACCACTGGCGGGCTCTTGGTGCCTGATGCGCAGTATCAGGGCTTTGTGAAGCGCGGGCGGGCTTTGCTTGCCGCGCGTGACTGACGCAGCGTGCGTCTGCGGCATTTCTCGATGTCTCTTTTTTCTATACCCTTGTTTGACCCTTGGAGCTAACGTCATGAACCGCAAGAAGCTGCTTTTGTCCGCTGTGATCTGTGCCTTGGGCGCGGCTTCGTGGGCCCCTGCCATGGCACAGGAAGCGCCATTCCCCACCAAGCCCATCACGCTGGTGATTCCGTTTCCGCCCGGCGGCGCCACCGACGTGCTGGGCCGGCTGATTGGCAAGAAGATGGGCGATCTGCTGGGGCAAAGCGTGGTCATCGACAACCGCGCCGGGGCGGGCACCACCATTGGGGCTGCTTATGCGGCCAAGGCAACGCCCGACGGCTACACGTTGCTCATGAGTTCAGGCACGACCTTTACCGTGAACCCTGCGGTGCGCCCCAAGCTGCCCTACGACCCGGTCAAGAGCTTCGAGCCCATCGGCATTGCCGGGCGCACCAGCCTGATCCTCTTGGCCAACAAGGACGTGCCGGCGGCTGACCTGAAGCAGTTTGTGGCTTTGGTGAAGGCCGCACCCGATAAATATTCCTATGGCTCCTTTGGCGCGGGCACCACGTCGCAGTTTGCAGGCGAGATGTTCTTTCACGCCGCGGGTTTGAAGATTCAGCACGTGCCCTACAAGGGCAGTGCGCCCGCCATGACGGACCTGATGGGTGGGCAGATTCCGTTCACGGTAGACACCGTGTCGGCGGCACTGCCTCAGCTCAAGGACGGCAAGATCAAGGCCATTGCCGTCACGGCGGGCAAGCGTTCGGCCCTGCTGCCCAAGGTCCCCACGCTGGTGGAAAGCGGATACCCCGGCCTGGAGATGGACACCTGGCTGGCCATGGTGGCGCCGCGCGGGCTGCCGCCCGCCGTCAAGTCGCGGCTGGAGTTGACCCTGGCCCAGGTGGTGTCGGACCCGGAAACCCGCGACAAGATGATCGCTGTGGGCTTTGAACCTGCCTATGCTTCGTCCAAAACGGTGGCCGAGTTGATCGACAGGGAACTGCCCCTGATGCGCGCCATTGCCCAGCGAGCAAGCATCACGGCCGATTGAGACCCACACCGCGCTGTCTTCACCGTGCCATGCGGTAGGACGTTGCCCGCGGGACAGAAAGACTTTGCGCTGCGGCCACTGTTTTGGACTGCCGCAGGTTCAGAGGCTGACGGTGGTTCGCAGACATCATGGATAACGAATGGATACGCGCTGCCGGATGTGCACTGCCAAATCGACAAGGAGACGAATACCCCATGATCACCCCCAGCACGCTGGTCGAGTTGACCGCCAACGAACTGCGTCACCGCATCGGCACCCGAGAGGTATCACCTGTGGAACTGCTGGACGCCTGCATCGAACGCATCGAGGCCGTGAACCCGTCCGTTAACGCCATCACCGCCACCTGCTATGACCGCGCTCGCGTTGAGGCCAGGGTGGCTGAGGAGGCCGTGCTGCGCGGCGAGCCGTTAGGTCTGCTGCATGGCCTGCCGCTGGGCGTAAAGGATCTGGAAGCCACGGCTGGGCTACTGACCACCTATGGCTCGGAAATCTATCGCGACCACATCCCTGTGCAAGACAACGTGCTGGTGGCCCGCCTGCGAGCCGCTGGCGCCATCGTGGCGGGTAAAACCAACATTCCCGAAATGGGCGCCGGCGCCAACTCGCGCAACACCGTGTGGGGGGCTACGGGCAACCCGTTCAACCCTACGCTGAATGCCGGGGGCTCATCGGGCGGCTCGGCCGCGGCACTTGCCTGCGACATGCTGCCCGTGTGTACGGGCTCGGACACGGGCGGTTCACTGCGCATTCCCGCCTCCATCTGCGGCGTGGTGGGTTTTCGGCCGTCACCCGGCGTGGTGCCGAGCTCGCGCAAGCTGCTTGGCTGGACGCCCATCTCCGTCGTGGGCCCGATGGGCCGCACGGTGGAAGAAGCTTGCCTGCAACTGGCCGCGACGGCGGGCATGTCGGCCGGCGATCCGCTGAGCTACCCGCTGGACCCCACAAGCTTTCTATTACCCGAAACGGTGGACCTGGGCCGCCTGCGCGTGGCGATCACGGAGGACTTTGGTGCCTGCGCGGTGGACAACGGCATCCGCGCCGTGTTTCGCACCAAGGTGCAAGCCATGAAGCACCTGTTCGGCACTTGCGACACGATCGACATGGATCTGGGCGACGTGCACCGCTGCTTCGACGTACTGCGCGCCGAGGCCTTCGTGGCCGGCATGCGCGAAGCCTACCAGCGCGACCCAAATAGCCTGGGTCCCAATACCCGCGCCAACTACGAAATGGGTGCCGCTATGACGCTGCTGGACAGCGCCTGGGCACAGGCCGAGCAAACGCGCATTCTGGCGCGGTTTCAGGCGCTGTTCGAGCAGTACGACGTGATCCTGTCTCCTACCACGCCCGTGTCTCCCTTCGCATGGACGCAGCTGTTCGCCAGTCACATCAACGGCGAGCCGCAGGCCAATTACTACCGCTGGCTGGCACTGACCTATGTGACCACGCTCACCACACACCCCTCGCTGAGCCTGCCGTGCGGGCTGGACGACGCAGGCATGCCCTTTGGCCTGCAGATCGTGGGACGTTTCCGGGCAGACCGCTACACGCTGGGCGTGGGCCATGCGATGGAGCAGGCCTTCAAGGGCATCGCCGGGCTGGACCGCCCAAGGCCGGACCTGGCCAAGTTGGTGGCAACCCGCGTGGAGCCCGCACTGACCTCGATCGTGACCGGCGCACCTGATCCGCGCGATGTCCGCAGCCTGCCGCGCGATGACCGAGCGGCCTCGGCGGCGAAGGTGTCTGCGGTGTGATGGGGGAGCGTGAAACCATGCAATCAGTGGACTTCATCATCATCGGCGCAGGCATCGCAGGTGCCTCGCTGGCCTGGCAATTGGTCAATTCGGAGGGTGAGAGCGACCGCCCCGGCGTGCTGCTGCTGGAGCGTGAATCCCAGCCCGGTTATCACACCACAGGGCGTTCCGCGGCGCTCTATATGGCCACCTACGGCACCCCCAACATCCAGGCGTTGACCCGGGCAAGCCGCGCCTTCTATGACGCGCCGCCGCCCGAGTTCGGAGCGGACCCCATCCTCTCGCCCCGTGGCGTGGTCTATGTGGCGGGGCCTGACCAACTGGACCTGCTGCAGCAGGCTTATGACGAAGCCCGGGCCGCATCACCCAATGTGGAATGGGTGGAGAAGGCAGCACTGCTGGCCCAACTGCCATGCCTGAGGCCCGATGCCGTGGCTGCAGGCATGCGCGAGCCCGACGCTGCCGACATCGACGTGCATGCGCTTCACCAGGGCTATCTGCGTGGGCTGCGGCAGCGTGGTGGTCAGGTGCTGACCCATGCCGAGGTAACGGATCTGCAGCGCCAGGGCGGCGGTTGGCGGGTCACACTGGCAGATGGCCGGCAGCTGCAGGCCGGAACCATCGTCAACGCGGCGGGCGCCTGGGCCGATGTGGTGGCAGGCCTCGCCGGCGTGCCGCCCATCGGATTGGAGCCGCGCAGGCGCACCGCCTTCACCTTCGCCGTGCCCGAGGGCCTGGATGCCGCCCACTGGCCGGCCGTGGTAGGCATTGACGAAAGTTTTTACTTCAAGCCTGACGCAGGCCAGTTGCTGGGTTCACCTGCCAATGCCGACCCCACCCATCCGCACGACGTGGTGCCCGAAGAGCTGGATGTGGCCACCGGCATCTATCACATCGAGGAAATGACGACTTTCCAGATCCGCCGCCCATCCCATACCTGGGCGGGGCTGCGCTCATTTGTGCCGGATGGCGACATGGTCATCGGGTGGGACAACCATGTGCCGGGCTTTTTCTGGTTGGCAGGGCAGGGCGGGTATGGCATTCAGAGTGCTGCTGGCGCGTCGCTGCTTGCTCGGCAATTGCTGCGCGGCGAGCCACTGCCTGAGGAATTGGTGCGTGAGGGCTTGGTGGTGGAAGAGCTATCGCCGGCCCGGCTGTCCACACGGCAAAGCACTCCGGGCCAGGTGACATAGCCCTTTCCTGGCCGCGAAGTCAAAAACCATTCCCCGATCACCGATGGGTGTTGTCTGTATCGCGGTCATGGGACATCCATGGCGGCCACCACGATCACGACCTTGGGCCTGAGAGGTCAGGTCATTTTGTACAGCTGATGGGACGCGGCCAAATTCTCGAGCTGTGCACCGAACTGTTCCGCATGGCTCCAAAAGCGCCGGTCCAGGCCATCGAGCACCTGGTTCGCAATTTCATATTCAGGGTGGTCTTCCGATGCCGTGCGCATGAGGTCGAAGCGAGCCACGCGGTTGGCGGGTACTGGTGCGTCACCGAATACCGCAGCCTTTGCCTGCAATAGAAGGTCCAGGGCCAAGGTATCTCCGATCTCTTTGAGCGCATCGACGGTTTCGCGGTAGTGGTTACCGCTGGAGTTGGAGAAGAACTGATCGAAGCCTCCGTTGTGGACCTCGCCAGAAAGGACGCTGAGCAAGTAATAAAGCTGGTCGCCATGCGAGAGCGATTCAAAGCCCTCGCCCTTGTACACCCGGTCGACGAGGGCAATCCAATACAGGCGTTCCGGGGATTCTCGATCGGCACGCTCGGCCTCGCGGCGCTGCCGATGTTCCTCGCGACGCTCTTCAATGGAGCGGGTATTGCCTCGCACACAAGGCATGCACAGGCCATCGTTGCTTGCTGCCGTATCGGGGTGAATGGAGTCGCCGCATCTGGTGCATGGAAGACGTTGCAAGGGTTGATTCCTGTCTGTGGCTCAAGTCGCCTGCGCCGTTCGTTGGGATCACGAACTGGCTTGTGCGTCTGAAGTGGATGACTTTGCCTCGCCGTCCGTCCTTCATGCAAGCGCTGAAACAATTTGCTGCAGTACCACCAAGGGCTGAGGGTGCGCCAGACCAGCATGGGCGTACAAGCTGATCTCGAAGGTCAGAAACCCCCCATAGGTTGGGCTGCCCGTATTGGTTCTCCAGGCTTCGAACGCGCCGATGATGCTCTGCACCGTGCTGGTCGCATTGAATTCAGAGAGTGGTAGGAACATCACCGGAGTCAGGGTTTCAATGGCCGGTGTGGAGCTTGCGACACGGTAGCCATAGGTGGTACGGACCAAGATCTCGCGACCCGTTTCATCGCTGTCGAACAACGCGTTGAACAGTGGCGTCAGTGGGTTGGTGGCCACGTCGTTGGTCCAGATGCCGATGGGCAGCGGGGTATCGATGCGGATGAGTGGGATCAGAGGTTCTGAAAACCCCCTCTGCGGGGTTCGGTAGACAAAGGCCGGGCAGGTCAGGGCGCCGTCGGTGCCCAGCAATTGCGCATTGCGTATGACGGCCACGGTCGCGTTGGCCCGTTGATAGCGAGCCACGTGCAGACCGGAAAGCGTCCATTGGCACGACACAGGGGTGAAAGCCGGCACATTGGGCACGCCTTCACCCGCAGGAAAGTTGTAGTCACGACTCTGGCCCACCGGCTCTACTCCGATCAGCAGGACGTTCACGCCGTCTGCACAGAGGATCGTGATCTCGGGCCATGCTGCGGGCCCATCGGCTTGCAGCCGCTGCAGCGTCAGTTTGCAGTAGGCCGGTGGATTGGTCCCCTCGCCAGCGGCTGTGGTGGTGTGCAGCGTTGCCAGGTATTGGTAGCACTCATGCGGCACACTCGCATCGGTCAAACTTGGCATGGTGGCGGAATGCGCGGCACTTTCAGAGCTGCTGGAAAGGTGTGGCGCCCGATGTCCGCCCATGCGGTGCGTGGCAGGGGGCGAGTACTGCGAATCATGGCTGGGCCACCAATCCGACCAGAGTGCACCCACACGTTCGGCCAGGTCGGCGAAGGTATGGAGTGCTGTCACGAGCACCGGGTCCTTCGGCGAAACACTGGGCGCTTGCAGTTGCTCAAGGATGGCCCAAAGGGGTTCCTGCACGGCCGTGTACTGCGCCAGGGCCTGGAACAGCGCGTTGTCACCCCGGTTCCCGAGGTCGGTGGCAACGGGCGGCTGACCGTTGAATTCAATCTCGATGAGGGCTTGGTCTTGTGCTGCATTGTCGTGGGCATGGGTGAACACATAAGACCAGTGCAGAGCCTCTGCCAGCGTGGCTGGGTCAACCGGCCCTTCGGCCTGATGCGAGACCACGATCGGAGGGTTGGGGCAGGCGCGCAGCGGTACCGGTACGACCGTCGTGCCCAGCGGCGCGCTGAAAGCCGCGGGTGGGAACCGTTCGAAGTCGCGCAAGAAGCTCAGTCGCTTTGGCGTGCCACTGTCGTTGTCCGAAAGCTGGCCGGCGACCTCCATGTCATGGACGGCATAGTCTGGTTGCAGTGCCACCGCTCGGTGGAGGGCGGGCTGGTCGACATCCAGCGGGAAGGAGACAGTGCCTTTGCGGGTGTTGGCCAGGGCGGTCGCGGCATTTCCCAACTGGCAGATTTTCCACGCGCCTGGATCGTCGGAGACGGAGTCGTGTGCGCCTGCAGCCTGTGGATTGCCCACGTGCCCAGTCCCCCAGAGCCGTGCCATGGACGCGGTGGCTGGGGATGTCACAGCGGCATTGAACTGCAGGATGGCAGCGGTGTCGTAGCCACTCAGCAACTGGTCCTGCAGGCGCTGTTGCAGTGCTTCGCGAGCCGCTTGCCATGCCTCCGAATCTAAGGCACCAAGGCTTGCCTCCTGGATCACCAGGACGGGGGAAAGCCCGTTTGCCACGGCGCGGGACAGAACCTTCTTGGCGGTCATCAGCCGAGCGAGCGCTTCGGGCGCCACTTGTGCAGCGGGCACGGCATAGCGGCCAGTGCAAAGCTGGTCCAATCCCGCCAACCAGATGCGCGCCCAGGCCTCCAGGTCGATGCCCTGGTAATCGTTGACAGTGGAGGCACCCCAGCCGCCGGTGGTCTCGTCAATGGATCGGATTTCGACGCCAGTCGCGTGCTCCAACGTGTTTGACAGAGGGCGCAGCGCGAAGCTCAGCGGCTGGAGCCCTTCAACCCCGGGCACGCTGGCCTGTGGCGACACCTTCACTTCGGCGATGCCGCCAGGGTCGACGAAAAGAGATGCCCCATACATCGACGGGGGTAGTGCCATGCTCCGTGGCCAGTTTCAGGCCCATCACAGTGCTCTCGATGGCAACAGCCAACTGGCCCAGCGCGACAGCGTTGCTTTCTTGGCCATCGCCAATGCCGTTGCCCACCGCCACCACCACGCTGCTGTCCTGCACCGCCGCGCCGGGCGCTTCTGTGGTGCCGCGCAACGCCGGTGGTACTTGGTCAGCGTCGCGCTTCAGCGTAACCCAGGTACGCAAAGGAAAAATCGCTCCCGGCAGTTGCCAGCCGCCAGCGCCGAAGGCAGCGCGCAGTACCGTATCGACCGGCGGCAGAAGCAATTGCGCGCCGGCTGCCAGAAACGCGGTGCGCTGATTCGCGCGGACCAAGTCCTCGATGCTGACGTCATTCCCGGCCAACGCGAAGCGGCGGATGATGGCATGGATGCTGTCGCCTTGCGCGGTCTCAATGGTGGGTTCATCGGCGACTTGCGATGGCTTGAGCAAGACGCTTGGCACGATCAGCTTCGGCGTGGCCGCATTGGCGCGGAGCAGTGCTGTCGCACTCAGGCCATAAGCGATAGCCAGATCCTCTGGCGTGGTAGCGCTTGCCAAAACAGCGGGTGGACAAAGTAGCAGCGCGCCAGCGGCCAGTGCTTCGGGATCGGTGGCGATGGCCGTGGCAAATTCATCCAGAGTGACGGCTGGGTTGGATCGCGCGATCAGCGTGTCGAAGCTGTCGCCGGATTGGGTGGTCAGTGGCTGGCCTGCGACGATGATCACCTGGCCTGGCGCCAGCGTGGCGGGCATGGAGCGGTTGGTCTCGCACAATGCCTGTTCGTCTGTTTGCTCTGTGTCTGTCGCTGCGGCCGGGACGAACAGCCCAGCAATGGTGGACAGTGTTTGACCAGCGCGAACGCGGTAAGGAATGCGCAGCGAAAGGGATGTGCCAGGCCATGCCGCCAAGCCGGGCACGGGCAAATCGCGCACCGCCAGTCCCGCGTTGTGGCGCAGCAGATCGCCCGGTCCGATGGCATGGGCGTGGGCCAAGGCGCCGAGAGGCTCTGCATCCAGGCCTGTGGTCAGCGTGGTTTTGAGCAAAAGCGCCGAACCTGCAGGGAGCAGATCGACCGTACCGACATTGAGTCTGGCCAGCGGGCCCATGGCAATGCCGGTGGGGTTGTCCGCCAGCGTCCAGCCGGCTTCGATCAGCCTGCGGTCCACTGCCAGCGTGATACCAGGGCGGAACATGCCTGGCTTGTCTGCGTTGGCCAGGGCGACCATGGCCGCTTCAATCGATACACCTTTGTCTGAAAAGAGGTGCGCGATGTCGTTCAGGCAGGCATCGGCGCCTGGATCGCCTTCGGCCGGAACTTGCACGGCCACGCCTTCGGCTTCGAAGACAAAACCTGGCGCCAGCAGAGCGGGGCGGGTGCAGTTGGCCGCCACCAGACTGGCCGGAGTCAGGTGCAGCGTGGCGGCGACTGCCGACAGCGGCAGGCCGCCGGTGGGTTGTGTCTGGTCGGTGGTCGGAATCGCCAACTCGATGCCGGGGTTCAACGGCAGTGAGATGTTGTTCGGGTCGGTCAGCACGGCAGCAGGGTCCAGATCCTCGGCCACCAGCGCTGCCACGGTGCCACCGGCCACGAAAGCGGCATAGCTGGGCATCCACAGCCCCTCGGGTGGTAGGTGCACCAGGGTGCCAATCGTGCGGTCTCGAGCGGCCAAGCCCATCGCCTGCCAATCCACACCGTAATGCGAATAGACATCGGCCAGCGTGGCTGCTGCGACGGGGTCGGCCATGGCCACGCCCAGCGTTGCAGCCGCTTGGCTGAATGCGTGGCACGCTGCGGCATAGGCGCGCAGCGGCGGGATTTCCACCGGCATTTGGATCGGCGTGCCGCCAGCCGGCTGGTTCAGCGAGGTGGCGAGGGACAGTTGCATGTCCGGCTGTACCAACTGCCACATGATGGCTTCGAAGCGGGTTGCGACTTCGCTGGCCATGGCTGCCGCCGCATCGCCCGCCGCTGTGGGTGCGGGCAGCAGGCCTTCGGGACGCATGGCGATGTTCACCGCCAATGTGGCGCCCGTTGTCTCGGCACTGGCAGGCAAAAAACGCCATGCCATGGTGGTGCTTGGCCAGGATGCAATGCCCAGCACGGCATCGCTGTAGCCGACCGGCGTGCTGTCGGTGTCGGCCTTTGCATCGCTCGATGGGGCGGTGGCTTGGGAGGGAGAGGGCGGAGAGTTCACTGCGGCGCTCATGGTCGCGCGTCCCCTGGCGCTGTCAGGCTGGCCGAGACGGCCGATGCAACTGCCTTGGATGCAGTGCTGCTGCGCAATATATCTTGGAAGCTCTGCACCACCTTCGGGAAATGGGTGGCACGCTGAGAGCCGGCACCAAGATGCCTGCCCGGCCAAACTTCAGCAAGCCCCTTTCACCAAGCCGTCTCTTGACCCTGCAGCGCACGCCGGGCCATCAGGAAGGTGGCTGCATTCCAGCTTTGCCCGGCCATGCCGAGCGGCGCCAGCGTGCGGCCGTGGAACCACTCGGTGAAGCGCCAATTGTCGAGTTCGTTCGTGCGCGCCAGCTTGACCAGTTCGGCCCAGCCTTCTGCTTGCAGGCCCACCTTCGTCAGTGCCATGACCCAGAAAGCACCGACGAAGGGCCAGATACCTCCGTTGTGGTACTGGTGCGCAAGGTTCTGTCGATGCCGTCCCATGTAGGCTCGCCAGAGATCGTGCTGTTCCGACAGGGGATGCAGCACCACCCGCACCGGATAAGGATCGCTGGCCCGCGCGGCCCCGATCGCGTTCGTGATGCTGTGCGACATGGCCTCGTCGGCCAGGCCGCATTGGATGGCCAGCAAATTGCCGAACACATCGCCTTCGTCCCCCACGACCGCCAGATTCACGAAGCTCAGGTAGAGCCCACGATCCCGGCGGCCACGGCGCGCATAGTGCTGCAGCAGGCGCGCACGGTGGTACTGGTGCAGATCGCGCTGGAACGGATTGAAGAGATGGTTGAAGTGGTGCTGCGTCTCGTCCGCATGGCACAGCGCGAAGCGGCGCTTGACGTCGAACCACAGCGCGTTGGTGTAGAGCACGTACCCCGAGCGCGGCATGATGTCCGCCCAGTCGCTTGCCTCGTTCTGCTGCAAGAGGCGAAAGTGCTGATGCTCTTGTGCCAGCAGCCATCCAATCGCTCGGTCGACTTCGCTGGCCCAGTGGTCCGCCCCCACCTCACCATGGCGCCGCACGTGGTCCACCGCGATCAGCCACCACAGCGTGGCGTCAATGCAACCCAGGTACCAGAAGTCCGCATCATGGCCTTCCGGATCTACGTACTTGGGAATCTGCCCGTTAGGCGCCTGCTTCACTGCCAGCGCATCCAGGCTGGCCACAGCGCCCTGTTCGAGCGCCTGAACACCGCTGCCGCACATGGCCATCACGCAGATCGCCGCGTCCCGCCCGAAGATGCGCGTGTAGCGTCGCGCCTCTGCGGCCGCGGTGCGGCTTGCCGCCAAAATGCCGTGCTGGGTGAGGTTGCTCTCCAGCAGCGTCAGCGCAGCTTCCGAGCAGGTTTCAATCAAGGCGAGCGAGGACGGATCAAGGGTATGGTCGGACATGGGCAGTTCAGATGCCAAAGTGAACGATGCGTGGATTTTGCCGATCGTGGCGAGCGCTGACCCTTTCTCCTTTTGCGCGGCACATCGCTGCAAATCAATGGAAACGACAATCCATCCTATGCCAAACCAATCGAAGCGGGCGAATAACCACGATGGATTCGTTCTTGTGCGGGGCGCACGGGAACACAACCTGAAAAATGTGGATGTCGAGATTCCCCGCAATGCCATCGTGGTGTTCACCGGCGTCTCGGGCTCCGGTAAATCTTCGCTGGCGTTCGGCACCATCTATGCGGAAGCGCAGCGCCGGTATTTTGAGTCGGTGGCGCCCTATGCGCGTCGTTTGATCGACCAGGTGGGCGTGCCTCAGGTCGATGCCATCGAGGGTTTGCCGCCCGCTGTGGCCCTCCAGCAGCAAAGGGGCACGCCCACCGCACGATCCTCCGTGGGCAGCGTGACCACTATTTCCAGCCTGGTACGCATGCTGTACTCCCGCGCTGGAACCTACCCAGCCAGACAGCCTATGCTGTATGCGGAAGACTTTTCGCCCAACACCCCACAGGGCGCTTGTCCGCACTGCCACGGCTTGGGCCGCATCTACGAGGTGACCGAGGCTTCGATGGTGCCCGACGATTCACTCACCCTGCGCGAGCGGGCTGTGGCGGCTTGGCCCAGCGCCTGGCAAGGGCAGAACCTGCGCGATATCCTGACCACGCTGGGGCATGACGTCGATGTGCCTTGGCGAGATCTGCCGCGCAAGACGCGGAACTGGATTCTCTTCACCGACGAGCAGCCGACAGTCCCTGTGTACGCAGGCTTCACGATGGAGGAGGTACGCCGGGCACGACGTGCCAAGCAGCAGCCCAGCTACATGGGCACCTTCACCGGCGCTCGCCGCTACGTGATGCAGACTTTCGCCACCAGCCAGAGCGCCATGATGAAGCGCAAGGTGGCCCAGTTCATGGTGGGGACGCCCTGTCCCGTGTGCCATGGAAAACGGCTCAAGCCGGAGGCCTTGTCCGTCACTTTTTGCGGACTGGACATCGGCGACCTCACGCACCTGTCCCTGTCCGCATTGGCCGATGTACTCGGCCCGGTGGCAGAGGGTTCGCCATCCGGTGGGCCCTCGGAAAATGCAGGCGCCAGCTTGTCGAAAGCGGCTCGCATGCGTGCGGCCGCAAAGCGCGAAGCGACAGGAGCTTCGGGCCACGCGGGCGCGTCCGACATCCGCCGTACGCCCAACCTGTCGGCGGAGAAGCAATTGGCCGCTCAGCGCATTTCGCAAGAGCTACTTTCCCGTGTTCGCGCATTGACGGACCTCGGACTGGGCTATCTGTCGCTCGATCGCGCCACACCTACCCTGTCGCCCGGCGAGTTGCAGCGGTTGCGTCTGGCGACCCAGCTCGCATCGCAACTCTTCGGCGTCGTGTACGTGCTCGACGAGCCTTCTGCAGGCCTGCATCCCGCTGACAGCGCATCGTTGCTCACGGCGCTGGAGCGTCTGAAAGCCGCCGGCAACTCCATCTTCGTGGTGGAGCACGACATCGCCACCATGCGCCGTGCCGACTGGCTGGTGGATGTGGGACCGGACGCCGGAGAGCATGGTGGGCAGGTGCTCTACAGCGGCCCACCGCCAGGATTGGCCTGCGTGCCGCACTCCCATACGCGCCGGTATCTGTTCGACGACGTTGCACGTGATCGCCGCGTTCAGCGAACACCGCAAGCCTGGCTGACATTGGAGGATGTGCATCGGCACAATTTGCATGGTGTGGATGCAGCTTTCCCCATCGGCTGCCTGACCGCCGTAACCGGTGTTTCAGGGTCAGGCAAGTCGAGTCTGGTCAGCCAAGCGCTCCTGGAACTGGTCAGCGCCCATTTGGGGCAGCCCATGCCGACGCCCGAGGACGGTGGCATGCCGGAAGGACCGCCCGATGCGGCTGCTGGCGATGATGATCCGGGCGCTACTCTTGAGTTGGGTGGAGCCATTCTCACCGTGGGCCGACTGGGTGGCGCAACCGATCAGGTGCGCAGGCTGGTGCGGGTGGATCAGAAACCCATTGGACGCACGCCCCGCTCCAATTTGGCCACTTACACGGGCCTTTTCGATGCCGTGCGAAAGTTGTTTGCGGCCACACCTGCTGCACGAAAGAAGCAGTACGACGCAGGGCGGTTTTCGTTCAATGTCGCGAAAGGTCGGTGCCCCACCTGCGAGGGCGAAGGTTTCGTCAGCGTGGAGTTGCTCTTTCTGCCCAGTGTCTATGCGCCTTGCCCCACTTGTCACGGAGCACGCTATAACCCCCAGACATTGGCCATTACCTGGAACGGACTGTCGATTGCCGACGTGCTGGCACTTACCGTGGACGCAGCATGCGATACCTTCGTGGAAGAACCCACTGTTTTCCGGTCTTTGCAAGTCCTGCGCGACATCGGTCTCGGCTACCTGCGCCTTGGCCAGCCCGCCACGGAACTGTCGGGTGGCGAAGCACAACGCATCAAGCTCGCCACCGAATTACAGCGCACGCAACGCGGGCACACGCTGTATGTGCTGGACGAGCCGACCACCGGTTTGCATCCAGCCGATGTGGACCGCCTGCTGTCCCAGTTGGATGCTCTCGTGCAGGCAGGCAACACGGTGGTAGTGGTTGAGCACGACATGCATTTCGTCGCCTCTAGCGATTGGGTGATCGACATCGGCCCGGGGGCAGGCGCCCAGGGCGGTTGCATCGTGGTGAGCGGAACTCCGGCGGAGGTGGCACGCTGTGCAGAGTCTCGCACCGCCGCCTACCTTAAAGCGGTGTTGGGAGTGATCACAACTGAAGCCTAAGCCAGCAGGAACCCATGAGCAACGGCAGGATGCACCGCCCCGCTTAACCGCGTGATGGGGTGGTTGTGCTACCTGTCGTCTTGCGAGACTGGTATTTTTTCCAGAGATAGCCAGCGACAGCCATGAGAATCATTTTTCGCATCTGAAGACTCCGTTTGATGAAGCCCAGAGCTTCCATGCGTTGTCAGCCACGCCTTGTAGGAAGTCCGGGCGAGGCCATGTCGTCTTCTGCGGAATGCACTGATCCTTGTGTGAGGGGGTGAACGAGAGGTTGGGCTTGTCGAGCCCATTCACGGCAGCAGAGTGAACGCACTGGCTTGGAGGGTCTCCCATCAATGCTGCTGCGCTGAATCCAGCAGCCAACTCCTAAAGGTCTGCAGGGTCGGTGATTGCACTGACTCTTCCGGATAAACGAGGTAGTAGCCCTTGGGGCTGCGCCATGTGCGCGAAGACAGGCGCACAAGCCGCGTGGCCTGCACCATGTCGTCGGCCATGTAGTCCGGCAGCAAGACCACGCCCAGGCCCGCCACAGCGGCATTCAGTGCCATGGACATGATCTCAAGCGGGGGCCGGCGCGGCCGGGGTCAGCGTCGATTTGCTCTGCCAGAAACCACTGCTCCCACGCATCCGGCAGTGTGTGGTGATGCAGCAGCCCCGAACCGGGCGTTGCTGCCCCGATCTGCGCGCCGTGGCGCGCCACCCAGGCGGGGGCGGCATAGGGTGCGAGGTCCAGTGCCGCCACGAAGTCGCAGCACAGGCCGGCGCGCTGGCCATCGCCGAATTCTAAGGAAGCATCAATGGTGCCAGTCTTGAAATCGGCGGGGCCCACGCGTGTGCTCAAGCTCAGCGTAATTTCTCCATGCGCCCGGGTGAATGCAGGCAGGCGGGGGATGAGCCAATACGCACCGATCGAAGCGCCCACCGACAAAGCCAACCCGCCGCCGCGCCCTTTGAACGCCATCACATTGACCGTGGCCCGCTCCAGGCGCTGAAGCAATGGCGCAATCTCCTCGAGGTAGTAGCGTCCGGCATCGGTGGTGATCAGCGATTCACGCCGCCTAACGAACAGACGCACGTTCAGCCGTGATTCCAAGGCCTGTATCTGCCGGCTCACCGCGCCCTGGGTGAGGTGCAATTCCTGGGCTGCGGCAGTGAACGAGCCGAGGCGCGCGCTGGCCTCCAGGCATAGCAGGGACATGGTGGATGGAGCACGGTACATGAAGAGAAACCATGAGCAATGCACATGCCGGCAGCAAGATGCACCTGGAAGGGGTCAAAGATCACCGCAATAGTGCATGAGAAAAAGACATGGTATCCCCAGCAAACATGGTTTGTGCCAAGCCAGATCGATTTCTAGCATTCATGCGGTTGAATCCAACGAACTGAAGGAATGCACCGATGAACGCTCCGCTCCGCCCCGCATCCCTGTCGCGCCGCCGCTGGCTGCAGACGGTCTCTCTCACCCCCTCCGTCGCACTGTTGCCGGATTCGACCCGGGCGGCGCCAGGGTATCCCGATCGTCCCATTCGCCTGGTCGTGCCATCGGCCGCAGGCGGTTCTCCGGATGCCGTCTGCCGCATCCTGACGAACGAGTTGCCCAAAGCACTGGGCCAGCCCTTCGTGGTGGACAACAAGCCCGGTGCCAGCGGCAATATCGGCATGGCCGACGTGTTTCGTGCCCCTGCAGACGGCTATACGCTGGGCTATGCCAACGTGGGCACCCTGGCCATCAACAAGGCCCTGTATTCCAAGCTTCCTTACGACCCTTACGCTCTGGTTTCCATCGGTTTGATCGGCTTCGTGCAGAACGCTCTGGTGGTGCGCAAAGACCTGCCCGTGCAGAGCGTGAAGGACCTCATCGCGCTTGCGCGCGCCAAGCCCGGGGAGTTGACGGTGGCTTCGGGCGGCAGCGGTACCACGGGGCACCTGAGCGGCGAGTTGTTCAAGGCATCGACCCAGGTGTCGATGACGCACATCCCCTACAAGGGCAGCCCGCAGGCCATCACTGACCTGATGGGCGGCGTGGTGGACCTGATGTTCGACAACCTCAGCTCCATTCTTCCGCACATCCAGTCGGGCCGGGTGCGCGTGCTGGCCGTGACAGGCGCCGCGCGCAGTCCGCAACTGCCGCAGGTGCCCACCGTGGCAGAGGCCGGCGTGCAGGGTTACGAGACCGTGGGCTGGGGTGGCATCGTCGCCCCGCCTGGCACGCCCAGCGCGATTGCCGCCCAGCTCAACAAGGCCCTCAATGACGCTCTTCGCCTGCCCCCCGTGCAAGAGAAATACGCGGCCCTCGGCTTCGAACTGACGCCTGGTCCTCCTGAGCGCCTGATCGAGCGGGCCCGAAAGGAATCACCAATGTGGGCAGACGTCGTCAAGCGCTCGGGTGCCCAGGTGGGGTGAGGCAGGCCATGTTCGATCTCCTCATTTTCGGAGGCACCGTCGTGGATGGCAGCGGAGCGGCTCGTCGGCAGGCCGACGTCGGCATTGCAGGCGGGCGCATTCTCGCCGTTGGCGACCTCTCAGCACAGCCTGCCCGCCAACGCCACGACGCTGTCGGGCGCATCGTGTGCCCCGGCTTCATCGACGTCCATACCCATGATGATCGGTTGTTGCTCACATCACCGGCCGGCCCCCATCCCAAGCTCACGCAAGGCGTGACCACAGTGGTCACCGGAAATTGCGGGATCAGCCTGGCGCCGCTTCTGAGCAATGAGACACCGCCAGCACCACTGGACCTGCTTGGCGCGGACGACTGGCGGTATGACCGGTTCGGTGACTACCTCGATGCACTGGAGGCCGCGGGGCCGGCGCTGAATGCGGCATGCCTGGTGGGGCACTCCACTTTGCGGGTGCGCCATGTGCCGGACCTGCGTCGACCGGCCACCCCGCCCGAAGCTGAGCGCATGGCCAGGGATCTGGCCGAAGGATTGGATGCGGGCGCTTTCGGCTTGTCCACCGGGCTTTACTACCCTCCCGCCCGGGCGGCCACGGCAGAAGAGGTGATTGCGGTGGGCGCTCCGCTTTCGGCGGCGCAGGGCCTGATCACGATGCATATCCGCGACGAGGCAGATGCCATTGACGATGCATTGCGCGAAGCCTTGCACATTGGCCAGGCGCTGGGGGTGAGCACTGTGCTGTCGCATCACAAGTTGATTGGCCAACGCAACCATGGGCGCTCGGTGAACACCTTGGCCGTGGTCGACGCCGCCGCGCTGTCGCAGCCCGTTTGTATGGACTGCTATCCCTACAACGCTTCGTCCACCATGCTGCTGGCCAGCCGCGTCGGGCAGTCCCGGGAGGTTCTCGTGACTTGGTCTGTTGGCGATCCATCGGCGGCTGGGAAATCGCTGTTTGCAATGGCGCGCGAACGGGGCTGTTCCCCCGAATCCTTGGTGGAGCCGTTGTCTCCCGCGGGTGCGGTGTACTTTGCCATGCATGAAGATGATGTGCGCCGCATCCTCCGACACCCTTTGACGATGGTCGGCTCGGACGGACTGGCCCACGATGCGGTGCCGCATCCTCGTCTATGGGGAACCTTCCCCCGCGTACTGGGGCATTACGCGCGCGACCAGCGCCTGTTTTCTCTCGAAACAGCGGTGCACAAGATGACTGGGTTGAGCGCGCGCCGCTTCGGGCTGCGCGACCGGGGGGTGATCGCCCAGGGTCATGCGGCGGACATCGTGGTGTTCGATGAGACGTGCATCGCGGACCGTGCCACGTTCGAACAGCCCACCGCACCCAGCGCAGGCATTGATGCAGTGTTCATCAATGGCCAGTTGGCTTGCGCGCATGGCCATACCGTCAATGCGCATGCAGGTCAGGTGTTGCGGCGACAACGCTCGTTCTGATTTCCGAACGCAGGAAGCCACTTGGTTGGCGGGCATGCCAAGCGCGTCCGGGCGATTGATTCACTGGAGGCTGGATGGCTCTGCAGCGTCGCCGCACCACGAGCGTGGATGTTTCTGTCGATGTGATTAAGCAGTTTTCCCATTTTTATCAAATACCGATAATTGATTTAATCAACTCCTTCAATAATTGCATCTGATAAGAATTCATAAGAAGTTTTTTTCTCGTGTCCGATAAGACATTCTTTGTGGTTATGTGAATAAAGAATCTCAAATATTTATCGATACTGTAAGTAAAAAATACTTTGGTGCGTGAGGCATTCATCGTTAGCAGAAGGGGGCCTGAATCTCATCTCGGAGTACTCATGGCCTGTGTGCGATATGGAATGGTGGAACGGGCAGTGATTGATCATTATATTTTTCTATTGGTAACGGTTTTTTGTGGAATTGCGTTTGAGGGGATTATTCACTGTTTGAATAATAAGGGTAAACCCTTGCATTGAGAGCGGCCACCCCTAATAGACTTTTTGAAAATAAATGTGTCGGCTCAAAATAAACAGCCGTAATGGACAGGGACGGGAGGGATTCATGTCATTGAATCAATGGAGAGGGTGGGCGCAGCGTATGGGCGTGATTTGGAAGGCGCGTCATTGCATGGGCGTCCAAGGTGCTGGGAGGCCGGGGTTGCGTCTGCGGGCGTGCATTCAAAAAAGCGACGTCGGACGCCGCAGAATGTTTCCACCCGCGGGCCATGGGAGGGCTTGGTCTTGCTCCGCCTACCGGCGCCCCCACGCGAGTAAACGCTCCGGTGTCTTTGGCGCATTGGATGTGTGTGGATGTTTTTGCCTAACGCCGCTGCAACGCGCCACTGCTCCGCCATGCGGCGGGGGCGAGGCCGGCTGGCCGTTGCATTCAGGCGGTTTTCCAGGGCGGCGGTGAAGGGCTTTCTTCCCTTGATCTCGAACGTCGACTAAGCCCGGCAGGCGCGGGCCGCCAAGGCCGCGCGATGCCGGCACGTTCCACACCCGGCCGGCTCTGGCCGGCCAGCGCGATCTCAGGCTCTTGCGAGCCTGCCAATAACGATTTCAAGAGCGACATACGTCCGTGCGGTGCAGGTGCGGATGCTGACTTTCGTCCATACGACAGGGAGAATTGCATGAATACGGTCGATCAATCCGGTGGCTCCGCCGAGCTCATGGCAGGCCAGATGGCCATGTGGCTGGGGTCTCAGTTCGCTTCGGCAGACACCAACTTCAATTTGGCTGAGGCCATCGACATCGAGGGAGACATCGATCCCGCATTGTTCGCCGAGGCGGTGCGCCGAGTCACCGACGAAGCCGAGGCCACGCGGCTCAACTTTCTCGATGCGGGGCAAGGCCCGAAGCAGGTGCTCGCACCGACCTTCAATGGAGAGTTGCCCTTCCTCGATTTCAGCGGCGAGGCCGACCCGATGGCCGCAGCGCAGGCATGGATGCAGGCTGATTTCAGTCATCGGGCAGAACTGGCATCAGGGCAGTTGTGGCTCTGCGCGCTGATCCGACTCGCGCCAGGGCGGCATGTCTGCTATCAGCGCAGCCACCATATCCTGCTGGATGGTTTCGGTGGCGGCCTGGTGGCGCGGCGCATTGCGGATATCTACACGGCGCTGGCCCAGGGGAACACCATTCCTGAAACCTCGCGACTTGCACCGATGGCACAGTTGGCCGAAGAGGAGCGCGCCTACCGTGAATCCGGTCGGTTTCCGAGGGACCGCCAATACTGGATGGAGCGCTTTGCTGACGTGCCGGAACCCTTGACCCTGGCGTCGCGTCAGTCGGTGAACATCGGCGGCCTGCTGCGCCAGACCGTGCACCTGCCGGCCGCCAGCGTTCAAGCGCTTCATGCCATCGGCCAGGCCTGGGGAAGCACGCTGCCTCAGATCCTGATCGCCACGACGGCTGCCTATCTCTATCGCACCACGGGGGTTGAAGACATGGTGATCGGCATCCCGGTCACCGCGCGGCACAACGAGCGCATGCGACGGGTTCCTGCCATGGTGGCGAATGCATTGCCGCTGCGCCTGTCCATGCGCCCTGACCTTTCCTTCCCTGAGCTCGTTCGCGAAGTGGGCCGCCAGATGCGCCAGATCCTGCGGCACCAGTGCTATCGCTACGAGACCCTGCGGGGTGATTTGAATCTTCTGCTGAACCACCGGCAACTCTTCACCACGGTCGTCAATGTGGAGCCTTTCGACTACGACTTCCGTTTTGCGGGGCACGTGGCCAAACCACGTAATCTTTCCAACGGAACGGCAGAGGATCTGGGCATCTTTCTGTACGAGCGCGGCAACGGCCAGGATCTGCAGATCGATTTCGATGCGAATCCAGCGCTGTACACCGCACAGACCCTGGCCGAGCATCAGCGGCGGCTGCTGACGCTCATGGCGGCCGTGATCGAGCGGCCGGATCAGGCCATCGGACGCATCGAGTTGCTGGGCGCGCAGGAGCGCCAACAGGTGCTGGCGGGTTGGAATGACACGGAGCAGGCGGTGCCCGACATTCACCTGTCTACCTGCATTGAGGCTGGTTTGCTGGCTGACCCCCAAGCCACTGCCTTGCGGTTCGAGGACCAAGTGCTGAGCCGTGGTGAACTGGATCAAAGGGCGAATCGGTTGGCGCACCTGCTGCGTGCGCGTGGCGCAGGGCCGGAGCGTGTTGTGGCAATCGCCGTGCCGCGGTCGCTGGATCTCATGGTGGCCTTGCTGGCCATTCTGAAAACCGGGGCCGCCTATTTGCCGGTTGATCCGGACTTTCCGGCGGATCGCATTGCCTACATGCTGGGCGATGCCCGGCCGGTATGCCTTGTCACGACCAAGTCTTTAGCGCAAACCCTGGCCGCACCAGTGTCGTTTGTGCTGTTCGATGACCCGGAAACCATCGACGAATTGGGCAGACATCCCGAGACCCGCCCGGAGCCGCTGGGAACGCTTGACACGGCGCAGCCGGCCTATGTGATCTACACGTCTGGATCGACCGGAAATCCGAAGGGGGTCGCTGTATCGCACCGTGCCATCGTCAACCGGCTCCGGTGGATGCAGAACCAATATGGCCTGCAAGCCGATGACCGAGTGCTGCAGAAGACCCCTTCCAGCTTCGATGTGTCGGTGTGGGAGTTCTTCTGGCCCCTGATCGACGGCGCCACGCTGGTGCTTGCCAAGCCGGGAGGGCATAAGGATGCAGCCTACCTGGCCGAGATCATCGTTCGCGAAGGCATCACCACCCTGCATTTCGTGCCCTCGATGCTGGAGGTCTTCCTGCTGGAGCCGGCAGCATCCGCCTGTGCCAGCCTGCGGCGCGTGGTCTGCAGCGGCGAGGCCCTGTCGTCTGCGCTGGCAGGCAAATTTCACCAGCAGTTGGGATGTGAACTGCACAACTTGTACGGTCCCACGGAGGCGGCTGTCGATGTGACTGCATGGGCCTGCCCAAGCACGCCGCTGATGGAGCCGGGTTCGGAGGGCGTACCCATCGGCCACCCCATCTGGAACACGCAAATGGTGGTGCTGGACAGTGGACTCCAGCCGGTGCCCGTGGGGGTGACGGGCGAGTTGTACATCGCGGGCATGGGCCTGGCGCGGGGCTACCTGGGCCGCCCGGTGCTGAGCGCAGAGCGCTTTGTGGCCAATCCGCATGGCGGTCCGGGCAGCCGCATGTACCGCACAGGCGATCTGGCGCGCTGGCGCACCGACGGCAGCCTGGACTTCCTGGGCCGGGCCGACCAGCAGGTGAAGATCCGGGGCTTGCGCATTGAGCCGGGAGAGGTCGAATCGGCCTTGCTGCAGCACCCTCTGGTGGCGCAGGCGGCGGTGATAGCCCGCGAGGACGTGGCGGGGGAAAAGCGGCTGGTGGCGTACGTGGTGTCCACCGGTGAGGGCGAGCCTGCGTCAGGGGAACTGCGCAGCCATCTGGCGCTGTCTCTGCCCGAGTACATGGTGCCATCGGCGTTCGTTCAATTACCGGCATTGCCGCTGAGCCCGAGTGGAAAGCTGGACCGCAAGGCGCTGCCTGCGCCAGAGGTACAAAGCGCCGTTGCTTATGCGGCACCGCGCACACCGACGGAGAAGGCACTCGCGGACCTGTGGGCCGAGACACTGCATCTGCCCCGTGTCGGCATTCACGACAACTTCTTCGAGTTGGGTGGGCATTCTCTGATGATCGTGCAGTTGATCTCGATGATCCGGCAGCAGTTCCTGATCGATCTGCCCCTGGGCACCTTGTTCCAGGTCTCCACCATTGCGGGGCTGGCGGAACGGCTGGACCAGGAGGCGGTAGTGCGGCCGCGCCTGGCACCGATGCCCGCCCGGCGCGGATTCCGCTGTCGTCCGCACAACGTCGCCTGTGGCTCATGAACCAGCTGGACGGTGCCAATCCGGCCTACAACATGCCCCTGGCGTTGCGTTTGTCCGGCATGCTAGACCGCGTGGCGCTGCACGCCGCCTTGGGCGATCTGGTGCAGCGTCATGAGAGTTTGCGCACGGTCTACCCGCATGAGGCGGGACTGCCATACCAACAGATCCTTGACGGTGCCGACGCCCACCCACCCGTGATTGAGGCGGAGGCCTGCGAAGACGATTTGACTGCGCAGTTGCACGCGGCGGCCCGCCACGCCTTCGACCTGTGCCATTCGATGCCTTTGCGGGTCTCGCTGTTCCGGCTGGCCGAGGACGAGCATGTGCTGTTGCTGCTCACCCAACACATCGCAGGCGATGGTGCTTCGCTGCTGCCATTGGCGCGGGACCTGAGCGTGGCCTACGCCGCGCGTTGCAGCCGCCAGACTCCAGAATGGGAGCCGCTGCCGCTCCAGTACGCTGACTACGCACTGTGGCAGCAGGCGCTGCTGGGCAGCGAAGACGATCCCGATAGCCTGGCCGGCCGGCAGCGCAGGTTCTGGCATGACGCGCTGCGCGACCTGCCTGAGCAAATGGCATTGCCTGTCGACCGTCCCCGCCCCCTGGTGCCCAGCCACCGTGGCGACGTGGTCCCGCTGCACATACCGGCTGCGGTCCATGAACGCATGCTGCAGCTGGCCCGAGACGGGCAAGCCAGCGTTTTCATGGTGCTCCAGGCTGCCTTGGCCGCGTTGCTGAGCCGCTTGGGGGCTGGCGACGACATCGTGATCGGCAGCCCGGTCGCGGGGCGCAGTGACCACGCCCTGGATGGGCTGATCGGCTGTTTCGTTAACACGCTCGTTTTGCGTACCGATACGTCGGGCCAGCCAGGGTTGCGCGAACTGATTGCGCGTGTGCGTACCACCAATCTGTCGGCCTATGCGAACCAGGATTTTCCTTACGACCGCCTGGTGGAGTTGCTGCGGCCGGGGCGCTCGCGGTCCAATCTGCCGCTGTTTCAGGTCATGCTGGGATTCCAGAACAGCAGCCGGTTGTCATTCAGTCTTCCGGGGCTGTCGATCACGCCGCAGCCTGTGGCCGTGGACACTGCCAAATTCGATCTGTCCTTCATCCTGACGGAGCAACGCCATCACGATGGCCTGCCCGGTGGGATCTCGGGTGGCATTCAATACAGCACCGATCTGTTCGACAGGTCCACCGTGGAGTCCCTGGCGGTCCGGCTGGTAAGCTGGCTGGAACAGGCGTGCGACACCCCGGACGAGGCGATGAGCCGCATCGACATCCTGCATCCCCAGGAGCGCCGCCGTTTGTTGCAGGAGTGGAGCGGCTTCGAGCGCCCCTTGGTTACCAAGACGATTGCCTCGATGGTTGAGAACCACGCCAGCCAGCGACCCCAGGCACCTGCGGTGATTCTGGATGGCACCACGATCCGCTATGGCGAGCTCGACACACGGGCGAACCGCCTGGCCCACCTGCTGCAGGCACGGGGCGTGGCTGCTGGGTCCATCGTCGCGACGGTGCTGCCGCGCTCGCTCGATCTGGTCGTAGCGCACCTGGCCATCGTCAAGGCGGGGGCAGCTTACCTGCCCCTCGATCCGAACCATCTGGCAGGACGCAGTGCGCTGGTGTTTCAAGAGGCCGCTCCCACCGCCGTCCTTACGCACGAAGCGCTGCTGCCGAGGCTGAGCGATGTGGCGCATTGCATGGCGCTTGACAGCGACCTGACGGTTGCGGCCCTGGCGATCCAGCCGGACAGCCGCCCAGGCGGTTGGGGCGCTGCGCGACACCGTGATAGCCCTCACGCGCAGGAGGCGGCATACCTCATCTATACGTCGGGCTCCACCGGAACCCCGAAGGGGGTCGTGGTGCCGCACGCAGGCCTTCACTCCCTGGCCGCTTCCATGGCCGAGCAGATGGACATTGGGCAGGACGCCCGCGTACTGCAGTTTTCTTCCAGTGGTTTCGATGCTTCGGTGATGGACCTGTTGATGGCCTTTCACGTTGGCGCGGCGCTGGTGTTGCCCGGGCCTGCGCCATGGCTGGGACAGGATCTGGCGCAGGGGCTGGTTCGCCAGTCGATCAGCCATGCCCTGATTCCGCCTGCCGCGCTGGCTTCGGTGCCGCCCGGCGAATTTCCAGCGCTGCGCACGCTGGTGGTCGGTGGCGATGTGTGCCCGCCCGCGCTCGCAGCGCAGTGGGCGACAGGGCGGCGCATGATCAACGCCTACGGCCCGACGGAGATCACGATCTGCGCGAGCCTGAGCGAGCCCATGCAGGCCGGGACTGTGCCATCGATCGGGCAACCGATCTGCAACACGCATATGTACGTGCTGGACGGAGACCTTCAGCCGGTGCCCGTGGGGGTGACGGGCGAGTTGTACATCGCAGGCATGGGCCTGGCGCGGGGCTACCTGGGGCGCCCAGTGCTGAGCGCAGAGCGCTTTGTGGCCAATCCGTATGGCGGTCCGGGCAGCCGCATGTACCGCACAGGCGATCTGGCGCGCTGGCGCACCGACGGCAGCCTGGACTTCCTGGGCCGGGCCGACCAGCAGGTGAAGATCCGGGGCTTGCGCATTGAGCCGGGAGAGATCGAATCGGCCTTGCTGCAGCACCCTCTGGTGGCGCAGGCGGCGGTGATAGCCCGCGAGGACGTGGCGGGGGAAAAGCGGCTGGTGGCGTACGTGGTGTCCACCGGTGAGGGCGAGCCTGCGTCAGGGGAACTGCGCAGCCATCTGGCGCTGTCGCTGCCCGAGTACATGGTGCCGTCGGCGTTCGTTCAATTACCGGCACTGCCGCTGAGCCCGAGTGGAAAGCTGGACCGTAAGGCGCTACCCGAGCCGCAGGCGCCGGGCGACCAGCCTTACGCCGCCCCGCGCACCGACACGGAAATCGCTTTGGCCGCGTTGTGGGCTGACATCCTGCATTTGCCGAGAGTGGGCATTCACGACAATTTTTTCGAAATCGGTGGCCATTCGCTGATGGCAATCCAGTTGGGCATGCGGATCCGGGACCAGATCCACCCCGACTTTCCTCATGCGGAGGTTTACAACCGCCCGTCGATCGCACAATTGGCCCAATGGATGGACCAAGCCGGCGACGATGGAACCTCCCTGGATCTGGCGCGCGAGATCCATTTACCAGAGCACATCCAGGGACAGCCCGGGGCGCCCAGTCTGACGCCGGCGCATGTCTTTCTCACCGGGGCCAGCGGATTCGTCGGAAGCCATCTGCTGGCTGCGCTGTTGCGCGACACCTCGGCTTGCGTGGTCTGCCACGTGCGGGCTGCCGACGAGGCGCAGGGGCGGCAGCGCCTGCAACGCGCCATGGCAGAGCGGCAGCTTGGCGCGATATGGGACGATGCGCGAATCCAGGTGGTCACGGGCGATCTGGGTGCACCGCAGTTGGGGCTGGATGAAGCCGCCGTGCAACGGGTCCGCGACGGCTGCGACTCCATCTACCACTGCGCCGCGCAGGTGGATTTTCTGCATCCGTACGCCAGCCTGAAGGGCCCCAATGTGGACAGCGTGGTCACATTGCTCGAATGGACATCGCAAGGGCGGCCCAAGACCCTGCATTACGTCTCGACGCTGGCCGTGATTGGCCAGAACGAGGACGGTGGCACGGTCACGGAGCGTTCGGCGCTGCCTTCCTGGAACGGCCTGGTGGACGGCTACAGCCAGAGCAAGTGGGTCGCCGACGCGTTGGCCCGGGAAGCGCAGGCGCGGGGAATGCCGGTGGCCATCTATCGGCTCGGTGCCGTGACCGGTGACCACGATCACGCGATTTGCAATGCCGCTGACCTGATCTGGCGGGTGGCACACCTGTATGCGGACCTGCAGTCCATCCCCGACATGGACTTGCCTCTGAACATGACCCCGGTGGACGATGTGGCGCGGGCCATCCTGGGCCTGGCTGCCCGGGCATCTTCGTGGGGGCAGGTGTACCACCTGGTGAGTCCGGCGCCGCTGCGGGTGCGGGACATTCCTCCGGTGTTCGAGCGTCTCGGGCTGCATCTGGAACCGGTGGCGCTGGAGTCCTGGCTGCGGCGTGCCCACGTGCGGCTGGCCGAGGGGCAGGACCGCGATTTGGCTGCCGTGCTGGCCATCCTGGACCGCTATGACGCATCGGCCACGCCACCGAAGGTGTGCGGCGCGGCAACCCACGCGCAACTTGAATCCATCGGTGCGGCAATCCGGCCGGTGGATCGTGATCTGCTGCACCGCTATTTCGTCGATCTGGGTATCGATGCCAAGGCACACCGTGCCTTGGAAACCAGCATTTCTTGAACGAAGGAGGAAACCATGGCACGTTATCTCATTGCAGCAACCGCCCTGCCGGGACATGTGTTGCCCATGCTGGCCATCGCCCAGCATCTGGTGCGTCAGGGACACCAGGTGCGGGTGCACACTGCCAGCCACTTCAAGGAACAGGCCCTGGCCACGGGCGCGTCCTTCACCGCGTTCGATCCGTCGATTGACTTCGAGCACCAGGAGCTGGACCGGCGGTTTCCGCAACGTCTGCAACAGCCTTCCGCCCATGCGCAGCTGTGCTTTGGACTGAAGCACTTCTTTGCCGACGCGATGGCGCCGCAACTGGCGGGGTTGCGGCGCATCCTGGCGCATTTCGATGCCGATGCCATTTTGGTGGACACGATGTTTTGCGGCACGTTCCCGATGCTGCTGGGACCGCGGGAGGAGCGGCCCGCCATCGTCGCCATCGGCATTTCGGCGCTGGCGCTGTCCAGCCGGGACACTGCCTTTTTTGGCACGGCGCTGCCGCCTTCGTCCACGGCCGAAGGTCGCACTCGCAACCAAGCCATGAACCGCAATCTTCAGCAGGTGATGTTCGGCGATGTGCAACGCCATTTCAATGGTGAACTGGCGCGCTTGGGAGCGCCGGCACTGCCCCATTTTTTCATCGATGCGATGGTGACGCTGCCGGATCGGTATCTCCAACTGACGTCGGCATCTTTCGAATATCCACGCAGCGACCTGCCTGGCTCCGTCCGGTTCGTGGGGCCGCTGCTGGCACCGTCACGTGCCGACTTCAACCCACCTGGCTGGTGGCCCGAACTGGATGACGGCCGGTCCGTCGTGTTGGTCACGCAGGGCACGCTGGCCAATCAGAACCCTGCGCAGTTGATCGGGCCCACCGTGCAGGCGCTGGCCAGGTTCGATGACATCCAGGTGATTGCGACCACGGGCGGACCAGTGCCCCCAGGCCTCAGCGCCGCGATGCTGCCCGCCAACGCCCGTGTGGTGCCATTTTTGCCATATGACCGGCTGTTGCCCAAGGTGCACGCCATGGTCACCAATGGTGGATATGGCTCGGTCAACCATGCGCTCAGTCTGGGCGTGCCGCTGGCCGTGGCGGGCGCGACCGAGGAGAAGCCGGAAATCGCCGCGCGAGTCGCCTGGTCGGGCGCCGGCATCAACCTGGCCACCGGGCAGCCCAGCGCGCGTCAAATCGGCGATGCGGTGCGCAAACTGCTGGACGACCCTTCCTACCGGCAGCGCGCCCAAGCGCTGCGACTGGATTTCGCACGCCACCACGCGCTGACCGAGATCGCATCGGCCCTGGTGACGTTGCATGAAAGAGCCCCCGCCATCGCGGAATTTGCATGATTTTCCAAGGAGACCTGACATGAGCAATCCATTCGACGACGAGAACGGCCGTTTCCTGGTGCTGACCAATCCCGAAGGCCAGCACTCACTGTGGCCCGAGTTTCTCGATGTGCCCGCTGGCTGGGAGGTGGCCTTGCCTGCATCCGACAGAGCAGCGTGCCGTTCGTACATCGAAACGCACTGGAGGGACATGCGGCCCCGTTCACTGGTCGTCGCAATGGGCGGTTGATCGCCGTGCCATCGGCCGCCGCGAAATTTCCTTCGGGATTCAACGCGTTTTTTCCGGAAACCCTTGTGCGGCCCATGCGACGGTCTGGACGCCCATTCCGTGGCGCGCGGCCTGCGCAGCCAGGAGGGCATGCATATCAAAGAGTTCGGTGCCCTCCCAGCGCTCTTGTGCATGCGTCACCATGCCTGCTTGCGCACGCTCTGCCATGTCAGGACACCACTGGCTCAACACCCGTGGGAATGCCCGGCAGTACCCCTTGGCGACGCCAGCGAGTTCGGCCAACTGCCCATACCCGACTCGCTTGCCAGCCGGTATCCGCCGCACGATGTCGACGATGCGATCCTTCCAATCGTCGCTCAGAGGGGGAATCGGCGCAGGTCCTTTGCAAATGGCATCGCCCACCCGCAGCATGCCGCCTTGCAGCACCCGCGCCAGTGTGCCGCGACGTCCCTTCAACGCTTTGACGACGCCCGGCCGGCATTGCTCCAGGCGGGCGCAGGGCTCGCATTGGAAGGTGATCCAGAGCACCACCTCCGGGCCGATTCTCAACAGCGACCCGGAGGGCAGGCTTGCCGTGGGGCCATCGATGAGAAGGTTTTCGCGCAGCGTGGAAGGTGGCAGTTGGAGGTCGCGATACGCATCTATCCCCGCCAGCAAAACCTGGCGTGGCGAAAGCCGATTGGCATACCGGTCGCCAAGCAATCCCTGATCGGTCATGGCCATGGCCTCCGATACCAACTGGGGGCCTGGAGCGGCCTGACTGTGCAAGCACAGACCTTGCAGGGTGCCCACGGCCCGCCAGGGCATGGATGGGGGAAACTGCAAAGTGAGGGCACCCGCAGGGGCAGCGACTGGCATCTGGGGAGGCGGCAAGGGGCGGGAACGGCGTGTGGGCAGAGCTTTGTTCCACAGCTTGACAGAAATTTCCATGCGACGGCGGATGCAGGCGCAATTCCTACAACCTGGCTGCGGCCTGCCGAGCAAACTGGCTCGCCCACCAGGCCGTGAAAGAAGCGCCATGCAATCCAGCCAACCTTTGTCGGCAGCTCGCAATGAGAACTGCGGCGACCGCTTTGCTTCTGCCCACTCCGTGCGACTGCGCGTGAATGGCCAAGACCACCATGTCGAAGTTCCCAGTTGGGTCACGCTGCTTGACCTGCTGCGCGATCGGCTGGGGCTAACGGGAACCAAGAAAGGCTGCGATCATGGCCAGTGCGGCGCTTGTACAGTGCTGGCTGATGGGAAGCGCATCAACGCGTGCCTCACGCTCGCGGTCATGCAGGATGGGGTGGACATCATCACGGTGGAGGGGCTGCCCGCCCTGTCCGGAGAAGGGCTCACAGACACCGGACTGCATCCCTTGCAGCAGGCCTTCATCGACCATGACGCATTCCAGTGCGGCTATTGCACACCAGGGCAGTTGTGCTCCGCGGTGGGTCTGCTGAACGAAGGGGGAGTGCACACGGCTGAGGAGGTTCGGGAGCGCATGAGCGGTAACCTCTGCCGTTGCGGGGCCTATCCGCAGATCGTGCAGGCGGTCGCTCAGGTGGCTGGCATCCGGGTCGATGCCATGTGTTATTCATCGCCCGGCCCCTTCAAGGTGCAGGGGAGCCAGGCATGAGGGCATTCGGGTACGAAGCCGTCGCCACTGCGGATGCCGCCCTGTCTGCAATGCGCGGCCAAGCGCCAGACTCTGGCGAGACCGCACCGCAGGCCAAGTTTCTCGCGGGGGGAACCAACCTGATCGACCTGATGAAAGAAGACGTCGTGCGCCCACAGTGGCTGATCGATATCAGCCGCCTGCCGCTGGCCTCCATCGAGGCCCTGCCCCATGGAGGCGTGCGCCTTGGAGCCATGGCACGGAATGCGGCCACTGCGCGCCATCCCTTGGTGCGCGAACGCTATCCGTTGCTGTCGGCGGCCATCCTGGCGGGCGCATCGCCGCAGATTCGCAACATGGCGACCAATGGGGGCAACCTGTTGCAGCGCACGCGGTGCCACTACTTCTACGACACGGGAACACCCTGCAACAAACGTGAGCCGGGCACGGGTTGTCCCGCGCGTGAAGGGCTGGCCCGGCAACTGGCCATCCTGGGGACCAGCGACCATTGCGTGGCCACGCATCCGTCGGACATGTGCGTGGCGCTTGCCGCGCTCGATGCGGCGGTGCATGTGCAATCGCCGAACGGGCAGCGAACCATCGCGTTCGCCGATTTCCATCGATTGCCAGGCAACGCGCCGCAGCGCGACAACACGCTGTCGGGCGATGAACTCATCGTGCACATCGAACTGCCGGCCAACGGGCTGCAGCAGCACAGCACCTATCTGAAGCTGCGTGACAGGGCCTCCTATGCCTTCGCCCTGGTGTCGGTGGCTGCGGCGTTCGAGCTGGACGCTGCCGGGCTGATGCGAAGCCCTCGCATTGCGTTGGGCGGCGTGGCCCACAAGCCCTGGCGCGACGCCGAAGCGGAACAGATTCTGGAGGGGCAGCCGCCGGAAGCTGCGGCCTTCCATGCGGCGGCGCAGTTGCTCTTGCGGGATGCCTGCGGCCACGGGGCCCCGGGTGGACCCGGTGACAACCGTTTCAAGATTGTTCTGGCCCGGCGTGCCATCGTGCGTGCGCTCGAGATGGCGCGCGATGGCGAACTGACCAACACCGGAGAGCTGGGTACCGGACCTGTACAGGAATTTCAACCATGAGCACCCACGATGATTTCCGCACAGACCCCGGCGCCGGGCAGGCCCTCTCCCAGCAGCCCATGGCGGAGCCTGGCACCGGGCTGGTGAAGACGGGTGCGCCCGTCTCCCGCATCGATGGCCGCCTCAAGGTCATGGGCCAGGCGCGCTACGCTGCGGAGCATGCCAGCGATGACCTGATTTATGGAGTGGTCGTCAACAGCACCGTGGCAAAAGGGCGGATTCTGAATCTGCGGACGGATCGAGCGCGTGCAGTGCCGGGCGTGCTCGATGTCATCACACACATGAACCGCCCCGCGGTTCGGTCGCTCGATCTTTTCTACAAGGACATGACTTCCCCTGGGGGCTCGCCGTTCAAGCCCCTGCACGACGCGCGCATCCACTACAGCGGCCAGCCGGTCGCGCTGGTGGTTGCCACGTCGTTCGAGGCGGCGCGCTGTGCCGCTGCCTTGGTGGAGCTGGATTACGAGGTTGAAAAACACGAGACCCATCTGGTGCACAACTTGCGCCATGCGCGGGAACCGAGCCGGCTCAAGGCTGGCTACTCACCGCCACCCAAGCCCCGGGGGAATGCCCCCCGAGCGTTCGGCGCGGCTCCGGTCAGGATCGATGCCCAGTACTACAGCGGCGTGGAGCACCACAATCCGATGGAGATGCATGCCTCCACCGTACTGCGCAGTGCCGATGGCCATCTCACCATCTATGACAAGACCCAGAGCCCGCAGAACAGCCGGTGGGTGGTGTCGCGCGTGTTCGGTCTTTCGCAGGAGGAGGTGACCGTTCGCAATCCCTTCGTTGGCGGGGCATTCGGGTCGGGCCTGCGGCCGCAGTACCAGCTCATCCTGGCGGTGATGGCTGCATTGCACCTGCAGCGTTCGGTGCGGGTGGTGCTCACGCGCCAGCAGATGTTCACGTTCGGGCACCGGCCCGAGACATGGCAGCGCGTCAGGCTGGCCGCGGACCACGATGGTTCTCTGAAGGCTGTCATGCACGAAGCTGTGGCAGAGACTTCGCGCCTTGAAGACTACGTGGAAGTGGTGGTGAACTGGTCCGGCCAGCTCTATCAGTGCGACAACGTCAGCCTCGGCTACCGATTGGTCCCTCTCGACCAGTACAGCCCCCTCGATATGCGCGCACCGGGTGCCGCCCATGGCGTGCACGCGCTGGAAGTGGCCATGGACGAATTGGCCTATCAGCTGCGCATGGATCCGCTGATCTTGCGGCTCAAGAACTACGCCGATCGCGATGCCTCCAAGGGGTTGCCCTTTTCTACCAAGGAGCTGCATGCGTGCTACCAGCAAGGTGCGGAGCGGTTCGGTTGGGCGCAGCGCCCGCTGGAGCCACGTTCCATGCAGCAGGGGCGAGAGCTGATTGGCTGGGGCATGGCCACGGGCACCTGGGATGCCATGCAGATGTTCGCGCGCGTTCGCGCGGTGATGTATGCGGACGGGCGATTGGTCGTGAGCAGTGCGGCCTCCGACATCGGTACCGGCACCTACACGGTGATGGCCATGATCGCCGCCGAAGCGATGGGATTGCCACTGGAACAGGTAACCTTCGCCCTGGGCGACTCGAACCTGCCGTTGGCCCCTGTGGAAGGCGGCTCGTCGCATGTAGCGACGGTCGGTGCCGCGGTGGAGGGCGCATGCGAGAAGCTGCAACGGTTGCTCTGGGCGCTGGCAAGGCGCAGTCGGAGCATGGGCTTCGGCAAGGTGCTGCTCCAGGAGGTGGAATTCAAGGAGGGTCGCATGCGTCGCCGGGACGCCCCACCGCAGGACTTGGGTGTCACGTTCGCCGACATCCTGGCGTCGCAAGGGCGCTCGATGATCGAGGTGCGGCACCTCATGCTTCCCAACGTGCTCCGGCAAAAGAAGTTCGTCAGGGCCACCCACTCCGCCGTGTTCTGCGAAGTGCGGGTAGACGAGGCTCTGGGAACGGTTCGTGTCACGCGGGTCGTCAGTGCCATCGCTGCGGGGCGCATTCTCAATGCCAAAACGGCCCACAGCCAGATCACCGGGGGCGTGGTCTGGGGTATCAGCCAGGCATTGCATGAAGAGACGCAGACCGACCATGCCCTGGGCCGGTTCATGAACCACAACTATGCGGAATACCACATTGCCACCAACGCCGACATTCCGCCGATCGACGTGATTTTTGTGCAGGAGGATGACCGGATCGTCAGCCGCCTGGGCGCCAAGGGGGTGGGCGAGATCGGTATCGTGGGTGTGGCGGCGGCCGTGTGCAATGCCATCTTCCATGCCACTGGCCGGCGCGTTCGCTCCACCCCCATGACGCCTGACAAGGTGATGCTCCCTGCACCACCGGCCGTGCCGTCTTCCGCGGAGGACGCTGTGTCCCTGTAGGCGGCCAGGGCTGCCGCCGCATGCGACCGGATCGTGGCGGGTCGTCAGTCCGGATTCATGGGCGTGGATGCCATGCTGCGTCCTTTTCGTGGCGATCGGCCAGCAGCGCCCTCAGGCGCTCCAGCAATCTGCCCATGTCCACCGGCTTGGAGAAATGGTCGTCGAAACCTGCCTCCAGCGCGAGCAGCCGGTCGGCATCGCTTCCATAGCCTGTCAATGCAATCAAAGGAAGGTGCCGGGTGTCTGGCTGAGAGCGAACGCGGCGCGCCAGTTCGTACCCGCTGATCTCGGGCAGGCCGATGTCGAAGATGGCCGCGTCAAACCGTGCTTCGGCCAACTGGGCGAGGCCGCCAGCGGCACTGTAGGTGGCCCGTACCCGATGGCCTTCCATTACCAGCCACTCCGCCAAAAGGTCGGCGGCATCGGTATTGTCATCGACCAAAAGCAGTCGCAATGCAGGCAAGGCCTCCGATCCCGTATCTCCTCGCGGGTCATCGGTGGCCTGTGGTTGGCCGAGCAAGGGCAACCGCAGCGTGAAAGTGCTTCCTTTGCCCGGTCCGTCGCTGTGCGCCTTGATGGTGCCGGAGTGCAGGCCCGTCAAGCTGCGGGCGATGGCCAGTCCCAGGCCGAGCCCCCCGGACGCGCGCTCCAAGGCCTGCTCACCCTGCACGAACCGCTCGAATACGTGGTGGAGCAGGTGGGCAGGGATGCCCACGCCCTCATCGCTGACGCGGAGCACTGCCCAGCCCGCCTCGCTGGCGAGTTCCATCCGGATGGGTGTGTCCGGTGGGCTGAATTTCGCGGCGTTGTTGAGCAGGTTGCAGACGATCTGAACGAGCCGAAGCAATTCGCCCTGCACGAGGACAGGCGTCGTCGGCATGCTCAACTGGGGCGTGGAGCTGCGCGCCTGCAAGGCGGGCATCGTCAGCTCCAGCGCACGCTCCATCACCTCTCGGAGATCCACGGGTTCCAGCGACAGGGTGATCTTTCCCGACACGATTCTCGAGATGTCGAGCAGGTCGTCCACCAGGCGCGACAGGTGCTTGACCTGCCGGTCGATGATTTCACGTTCCCGGGAAAATGCCGTGGGATCGCGGCGGGCGATCAACTGCAGGGCCAGCACGATGGGGGCCAGAGGGTTGCGGAGTTCATGGCCCAGCATGGCCAGGAATTCATCTTTCGCGCGGTTGGCCGACTCGGCTTCGCGCTGCGCCTTCCGTGCCTCCGACAAGAGCAGCGCATTGTCCAGCGCCAAGGCTGCGCGTTGCGCAAGTTCGCCGATCAGTGCGCTGTCTTCCGCTTCAAAGATGCGGTTAGGACCGGCCTGGAGCACCGCCATGGTGCCGATGGTGCGTCCCCGCGCAATGAGTGGAACGACGCAGGCCGCGCCGGCTTCGAGTTCCGGCACAAGCGCTGAAATGTCTTTGATCTGGCCCTCGACTTCGCCGGTCTGGCCGGACGGATACAGGCGGGGCTTGCCGGTCTTGAGGGCGGTGATCAGCACCTGCGGCGTTTCCGCGGCATGGACCAGCACGTGGTCCTGTTCGGCAAGCCTGCCGCTGTGCTCCGCCCATTTGGAGTGGCTCAGCCTTGGAAGCAAGGCCCCTTGCTCATCCAGCAGATCGATCCGGCAGGCATCGCCGATGGCAGGCACCACCAGGCGGGCAATCGCGTCGAGCGTATCCGACTCCTCCAGTGATCCGGAAAGTACGGCACTGGCATTGACCAGCAACCCCAGCCGCTGTTCGGCCGCCTGGGCTGCGGACCGTGCATGGCTTTCAAGCTGCAGCAACTCTTCCCGCTCTGCCTCACTGCCGGCGCGCTGCACGGCGGCCGATTCGAGCGCCCGTGCCACGGCGTCGATTTCCGTGATGCGCGACATGCCGGATGGCCGCAATTCGCCCCGGCCCAGGGCATCGGCGTCGTCTCGCAGGCTGCGCATGGGCATTGTGATGGACTTCGACATCCACCAGGCACCCGTCCCCCCGAGAACCAGTGATGCCAGAAGACCCAGCACGTAGGCCCCGGCGGTGCGCCACCAGGAGCTTTCTGCCTTCGACAGCGATGTGCCCAGGACGAGCGTCCAGCCCCCTTCGCCGAGCCGCGCGAGCACAGTCTTCGCAAGCACACCATCGACATTGGTGCTGGTGCCCAGGAGTTCTTGCTTATCGTGGCCCAGTGCCTGGAAAAGGGGCTTGAGCGATTCACTGGGGCCGGAACCCCGCCATTTTTCGTCGTCCACCGTGCGGGCGATGCGAGCCAGATTGGCATCGAAGACGGACACGTACCACCCTTCGGGAACGCGCTGCGCACGCAGCACGGCGGCAATGGCCTCCGGTCGAATGATGGCTGTCAACACATATTTCACCACGCCATCCCGTATCACCGGAACGCGGACCGGAAAGGCCAGATTGCCCCCGGCACCACGCGCCATGGACCCGGCGACGGGTCGTCGGGTCTGGACGGTTGCGTCAAAGCTGGATCGCTCCACCACGTTCGCGCTGTTGGGGCGGTCGGTTTCAGTGGAAAACACCACGCGCCCGGAAGGGTCCGCCAGCAGCAAGCCGCGCCACTCCGGATGGGAGGCGCGCACCGCCCGGCTGAGTGCGAGGGCCTGCGCTCTGCCCTCGCCGTCCGCCGTGCCCAACGGATCTGCCAGAGCCAGCGTTTGCAAGGCGGACATCGTCAGTCGCAGCTCTCCCTCCACTGCCGTGGACAGCGCGCGTGCGACACCCAGGCTCGACGCCTCGTTTTGCGCACGCTGGCTTTCGAAAAGGGCGGACAGGGAGATGCCGCACACGATCGCCAGCGGCAGGATCGCCGCCACAGCCACCAGCAGCAGTTGGGTTTTCAAGGGAACGGTGCGCACGGGTTTCGAAAGGCGTTGTGTCCACTGAGACGGGCGGGTGTGGCGCAATGGGCAGGCGCAAGCATGACCGTTTTGCGGCGTGGCCTGGGTGCAGGGCAGGGGTGGAAGGCGACAGCATGTTATCTCCGCCCGGGCAGATTCCTTTCCTCCTCTGTTCCGCAAATTTTCTGGCCCCCTGGCCTCTGACCGAAGATTTGTTGCAAAATGTTCGATTGATCCGCTTGGCGGAATGCAGGAGGGGAGAAATGGCAAGAAGACGTCAAAAACAAAGTGCCGCAGGCGATTTCATGGATTGGGTGGCA
This sequence comes from Acidovorax sp. KPB24-07, assembly GCF_057543315.1. NCBI lineage: Bacteria > Pseudomonadati > Pseudomonadota > Betaproteobacteria > Burkholderiales > Comamonadaceae > Acidovorax > Acidovorax sp. KPB24-07. The sequence continues at coordinate 20,237 of NZ_BAAJYS010000004.1, read as the reverse complement.
CGGCTTCCATGGTGGATTGGACTTGGCCTGGCGGCCATGATTTATTGGGCGCTGCATATGTTGGCATCCCAGCCCATGCCAGCGATGAGAACGCCGCACGAGATGGGACAGGTGATCACCGGCGCGCTCTGGCGCAGTCTGGCTTATGCCGGGCAATTCGTGCTGCCGCTTGTGTGCCTGACGGGCGCGGTGCTTTCCGCCGTGAGGCGTCGGGAGCGGCGCCATCTGCTGGACGACTGCGGGACCGCCAGCTCCAGCGCACAGGCCTTGCAAGGCATGTCCTGGCAGGCTTTCGAAAAGCTCGTGGGTGAGGGGTTCCGGCGACGCGGCTATGCGGTGCAGGAGCGGGCGCAAGAGGGCGCGGATGGCGGGGTGGATCTGGTCCTCACCAAGGCAGGGGAGATGTCCCTCGTCCAGTGCAAGCATTGGAAAGCCTTCCAGGTCGGCGTCCAGGTAGTCCGCGAGTTGTACGGCGTGATGGCCGCCCACGGGGCGTCCGCCGGCTTCGTGGTGACCTCAGGGCGCTTCACGCAAGACGCCACGGCGTTCGCCAGCGGGCGCAACATCCGCCTGATCGATGGTGCAGCACTGCTGCAACTCATTCGCGAAACCACTGCGGATCGCAGCCAGGCCCCGCAAACCGCGTCCAAGGTGTCGGTGCCTTCCTCACCTCAGGAAACCGCGGCAGTGCGGTCCGAAGTGTCCTGCCCTCAATGCGGCAGCCGAATGGTGCGGCGCACAGCCAAGCGAGGTGTGCTGGCCGGTCAATCTTTCTGGGGTTGCTCTGATTACCCTTCCTGCCGGGAAACGCGCAACGGCTGAAAGGGCTTTGCACGGTGCGCAGACCTTGCAGGGTTTGGGCGCCCAGCGACAGCGTGACCGGCAGGCCCCGTTCAGCCAACCCACTCCGGTCTGTGAGCCCGGCTCAAGACAGCGGTTTGGCCCGGGTGCCCCGGGGAACAAACCGCTGCACGAAGTCCGGCTGAAAACAGCGTTGGGTCCCGTCGGCAAAATCCACCGTGACAGAAATCGCATCAATGGCCGCCACGGTGCCCTGGCCATACCGTTTGACGCGAACGGTTGCCCCCAGTTCGAGCACCTGGGCATCATGACGGGCTTGGGCTGCCGATGCGATGACCGGTTCTCCCACTTCGCCCAGGTCGCTCGCCACCAGTTTCCGCACCGTGTCGGCAGCCCGCTCGACCAACGTCTGTCGGGCCAGCTCGGCCATGCGAATGCAGTTGTCGCAGGTGCCACAACGCTGCGGTTCGTTCGATGGATCGAAATACTCGAGCAGCACCTGCCAACGACAGCGACCCGTCTGCGCATAGAACACCATGCGCTCCAGCGCCTGCTGGTCTTGCTCCCGCTTGTCGGCATAGGCCTGCAGAAGCGCACGCACCGACGCGGGCTCCAGTTCCGTCTTGCGCAGGGTGAGTGCGCCGCTGCGTGCTTTCGAGACCATCTTGTGCCGCTGCAGCAGGCCCAGCCCCACCTGGAGCTTGCTGCGGGGCCGGTCCAGGCGCGCCTGCAGGCTGTCGAGCGTCCAGAAGCCCGGGTCTTGCGGCGCGGGATCGCGCAACGCCTGGTACAGCGCGTCGATGTCGTCCGCGCTGGGGTAGCGGCCTGCCAGAAAGAACTGCTGAACCGCTTTGTCCTTGCGGAGAAACAGCAGCGTGCAGTCTGCTGGATCGCCATCGCGCCCCGCACGCCCTGATTCCTGGTAGTACGCATCGAGGCCGCCCGGCATCTGGTAGTGCACGACAAAGCGCACATCCTGCTTGTCGATGCCCAGTCCGAACGCATTGGTGGCGACCATCACGCGGGCCTTTCCGTGCATGAACGCATCCTGGGCTTCACTGCGCTCTGCGGCTGGCATGCGCCCGTGGTAGAGGCTGGCCGCCACATCCGCAGCGCGCAGTGCTGCATGAACCTCCTGCGCTGCTTTCACCGTGGCGGCATAGACCAGCCCGGAACCCTCGGCCGCTTTCACGATATCGATGAGGCGGGCCCGTTTGTCGGCTTCGTTGGCCAGCGCCTCGGCGCGGTAGCGGAGGTTCGGCCGGTAGGTCCCCGTGTCGACGACGCCCGCCGCAGGAATGCCCAGTTGCTTGCGAATGTCCGCCGCCACCGGCCCGGCCGCCGTAGCGGTCAGCGCCAGCACGGTCGGGCGGCCCAGCCGTGCCACCGCACCGGCGATTTCGAGAAAGGCCGGCCGAAAATCATGGCCCCATTGGGAGATGCAGTGGGCTTCGTCCACCGCGAGCAGGCCGATCGGTCCGCTGGAAGCGACCAGGGCCAGAAATTCTGCATCGGCGAGCCGCTCCGGGGTGGTCAGCACGATGCGTGCGCTGCCGTCGGCAATGGCTTGCTCTGCCTCGCGCGTTTCCTGCGGTGTGAGTCCGCTGTGCAACTGCACGGCAGGAACACCCCGCTCGCGCAGCGAGTCGCACTGGTCCCGCATGAGCGCGATGAGCGGTGACACCACCACCGTCCTGCCTTCAATCATCAGGGCAGGCAATTGGTAGCAAAGCGACTTGCCCGCCCCGGTCGGCATCACAGCCAACGTGTTTTCGGACTGCAGCACTCGGTCGATCACCTCGCGCTGGCCCGCCCGCAATGCGCGCAAACCGAACGTCTTCTTCAGCACCGACTGGATTCGGGCCGCTGACGGCGTGCGGGGTGCTCGCGGCTGGCGGGCACGTTTGGGAGAGGCGGGTGTGGGCTGTGGCGGGATGACAGGCATAGGCTGCCATGCTGGCGGGGGCCGCATCTCCCCCGCGTCAGACGTTGCTCACGCCGAGTGTCATCCGCTGTCTCTGCCCTCCACCCCTCTGCCCGGTGCGTCAGAAGCGTGCCTGCACGCCCAGCGTCACCGCGCGCGCCGTGCCCGGTGCAACCCAGAGGCGGCTGTACGAACTGGTGTAGTACGTGGTGTCGAAAACATTGTCCATGTCCAGGGTCAGCCGCACGGCCGGGGTGATGCGCCAGTAGGCGACCAGTTTGGCTGTGCGGTAGCTGGGCAGATCGAAGGCCGCCGATCCCGCATTGGCCTCGGCCTGGGTACGGGCCTGGCCCAGGCGGCGGCCGACGTGCGTGACGCCGCCCCCGATGCCATAGCGTTGCCCATTGTCGAAGGCGTTCTCGTACACCGCCAGCACGCTGCCATTGACCTTGGGCACGTTGAGCAGCCGGCCCCCGACCTCCAGGGTGTTGTCACGGGTGATTTCCACGTCGTTCAGAACCAGGCTGGCATTGACCCGCCAGCGGGCCGTCACCTGGCCTGCGAAATCCAGCTCCAGGCCCCGGCTGCGCACTTCGCCTGCGGCCACGGAATAGCTCGAATTGAGCGGGTCGGAGGTCAGTACATTGCGTTTGCGGATGTCGAACAGGGCGGCCGTGGCACCCATGCGCTGGTCGGCGCTCTCCCACTTTGCGCCGACTTCCAGGGAACGCCCGGTTTCCGGATCGAAGGGCTGCGAAGCACTGTCGGACCCCACGTTCGGGCGGAACGAGCGCCCCGCGTTCGCGTACACCGTCCATTGCGAGGACGGCAGCCAGCTCAGGCCAACGCGCGGCGAGGTGGATGAAGGCTCCTGGCGGACCGTGGTGCCATTGCGCCGGTTTTCCAGCGACTGCCGGTACTGGTCCACGCGTACCCCGCCCACCAGGCGCCACGTCGGCGACAGCTTGATGGCATCCTGAAAATAAAGCGCGGTGTTGCGCTGGCGCTCCAGGGTGTCCGTGTTGGGCAATGGCGTGGGCTGGGACTGTCCGTAGACAGGGGCCTGGATGTCGATCGCATAGGGCGAGGCCGCCGTGGGGTTGGCGCGCAGCATCAGCGTGTCCAGGTGGAACTTGAAGCTTTCCACGCCGAACAGCAGCTCGTGTTCCATGCCGCCGGCCTTGACGTTCCCCTGCAGTTCGGCCTGCAATGCGATGTCGTCCGAGGCGAAGTCCCGAAAGCGGCGCTGGCGGGTGAGCAAGCCGCTGGACTGCAGTGCGCTGGCTTCGGTGGAGAAGCCCTGGATGGAGGTCTCGCGGTACGACAAGCCCAAGCGGCTGCGCCATTGCGGGCTCCATTCGTGCGACAGGATGAACTGATGGGTCTGGTTCTCCACCGTCACATCGCCATCGCCCGGCTCGCCCAGGAATCGGCTGCGCGGGATGGTGCCCAACCGATTGCCCACGGCCACGACGCCTCGGTCCAAAGGCGTGGCATGGCGCAGAAACTCCCCGGCGTATTCCAGCGACGTGTCGCGGCTCAGCTTCCAGGTGAATGCCGGGGCGACCACGCGCCGTTCGGAACTCACATGGTCGCGGAAGCTGTCGCGGTCCTCCGCTGCCACGTTGAGGCGATAGGCGAAGTTCTCGCCGATGGGCCCGGTGCTGTCGAATGCGCCCCGCTTGAGGCCCTGGCTGCCCACGGAGCCCTCGACGGCGTTGGCTGCCTTCCACAAGGGCCGCTTGCTGACGATGTTCAGGGTGCCGCCGGGTTCGCTGCTGCCATAAAGCGCTGCTGCGGGGCCTTTGAGAAATTCGATGCGCTCCACGCCGGCCAGATCGCGCGGCGCGTTGAAGCCCCGGTTGGAAGAAAAGCCGTTCATCAACGTGGCCATGCCGGTGTTTTCATTGCCAGGCAGGCCACGGATGGCCACGTTGTCCCACAGCCCGCCGAAATTGTTCTGGCGGGACACACCCCCCACGTAATCGAGCACGTCATCGAGCCGCGTGGCGCCCAGGTCATCGATGGCCTGGCGGGTGACGATCCGCACCGATTGCGGCAGCTCCCGCAATGGCAGGTCGGTCTTGGCGCCCGCGGCTTCTTCGGCATGGTAGGCCCCGGACTCGGTGCGTCCGACGATCTCGACAGTGGACAGTTGGGGCGCACTGTCTGCGGTCTGCGCCATGGCAGAGCCGCACGACAGGGCCGCCATGGCGAGCGTCAGGGGAAAGGGGGCGCGAGCGCCCCGGCAGGCAATAAGGAACATGAACGTACTGAAGAAAAATCGCCGGCCGCGATTCAGGGCGGCCGGATGGCATGCACGGACCCGCCCGCGGCGGCAAAGCCGCCACGGCGAGAGAGAGAAGATCCAACTGGGATGCGGCCGCCTTGCGGTGCGGCATGCATCAGGCGATGGGAAGAGGGGGATCGCGCGATGCAAAAGGCCAGCGGCCAGGTGCTGGCACGAAGGCAAATGCCGCTGTGGGCTGTGGGCTGTGGGCATTTGGGGCCGGCGCCTGCCTGCGGAACCGGCAGTCCGATGCCGCCTGACAATGCGGCGGGCTGCGCGAATGCCAGGCAACCGGCACAGGGGCCGTGCTCCAACGCGTGTGCCGGCTTCGCCGGCTGGGGCACATCGTTTTGCTCCGCGCTGGCGGTCTTCGGGCCCGTGCCCATGGCGGCTTGCAGATGCTCCGCCTCGTGCAAGGGCAGCCCGATGCACGTGTGCAGGAACACGGCAAGCAGGAGCAGGCGAAGGAGGGCGCGGCGGTGGTTCATGGCGAGGGCGCCGAATCATAGCGGCGTCTTTGCCGCTTTCGCGCCGAGGCAAAAGGGGTCAGGCGCTTTCGGTCGCCACCACCACCTGGTTGCGCCCTTGCTGCTTGGCCTGGTAGAGCGCCTGGTCGGCACGCTGGACGATGTCGGTCTCGTTGGTGTCCTTCAGGCTGCAAAAACTCATGCCCAGGCTCACGGTCAACTGGCCAACGGCCGCGAACTGGCTCTGGCTCACCGCGAAGCGGATCTTTTCAGCCACCACACGGCCCTCCTGCCGGTCCTGCGGCTCCGGCAGCAGCACCACGAATTCCTCGCCGCCGTAGCGCGCCACGAAATCGGTGATTCGCACACTGCCCGAGATCACCTGGGCCAATTGCTGGAGCACCGCGTCGCCGGCCTGGTGGCCATGGTGGTCGTTGACATGCTTGAAATGGTCGGCGTCGATGACCAGCAGTGCGAAGGTCCGGCCCGTGCGCTGAAAGAGCTGCACGTACTCGCGCAGCTTTTCATCGAACCTGCGGCGGTTGTAGAGCCCGGTGAGCGCGTCGTGAATGGCCAGGTTCTCCAGTTCCTGGTTGGCGCGGTGCAACGCCAGCGTGCGTTCCGCCACCTGGGCTTCCAGGGACGTGTTCAACTGGGACAGTTCGCGCTCCCGCTCGAGCAGGGACGCCGTCATCGACTGGAAGGAGTGGTTGAGTTGCGTGATCTCCGATGCGTGTTCGTCGCCCGGATAGATCGGCGTTCCAGCGCGGTTTTCGATCATGCGGGCGGCGCGGGCCAGCTGTTCGATGGGCCGGCTGATGCGCGCTGCCAGCCGGTAGGCCACCAGGGCGCAGGCCAGGGCCGTGAGCAGGCCGAGCAGAATCAGTTGCTGGCGCAGCGCTTTCACCGGGGCCAGTGCCTTGTCCAGCGGCTGGCGCAGAACGATGCGCCAGCCCAGATCGGTGTGCGCCACGGTCGGTAGCTCCACCATGCTGGTGAGGTACTCTGCGCCATCGCTCCATTGCAGGCGTTCCGACTGCGCCTGCGGAGAAGCGCCGGCAGGCAGATTCAACAGTCCGACATGCTGGAACGGGTAAAGAATGTGCCCGGCCCTGTCCGCGATCAGCACCTCCGCACCGTGCTGGCCGACCCGGTTCACCACGATGGACTCTACCGTCTCGGTCACCCAGGACCAGTGGGCGTGGGCACCCAGCACCCCCCGCAACTGGCCCTGCTCGTCCAGGATGGGGGCCGCGAAGTCGATGAAGCGCAGCGGCTGGTCCGGGTTGCGGTTGGGCAACTGCTTGGCGAGCAGCACGGCCTCGTGCACGTCGCCCACGAACAGCCCGGAGCGGGCGGACTGGAACCAAGGCCGGTGCTCGACCTGGGCACCGACCAGCACGCCATCAGTGGCTTGCGTGACCCGTCCGCTCGCGTCGGTGACGCCGATCCAGGCGTATTCGTTGTGGGTGGTCTTGCGCAGGTCCAGCGCCTGCCGCATCTCCTGAGCGGAAAGGTCGCCGCGGGTGAAGAGCGCCAACTGGCGCAGTAGGTCGATTTCCTGGGCCCGCTCGCGCAGGTTGGTCGCCAGCAGGTCGGCGGCCGATCGGGCACTGGTGTGCAGCAGTTCACCGCCGAACCGGGCCAGTTCCCCCGTGGCGATGTGGCCCACGTAGACCCCCACGCCCAGCAGGCTGGCAAGCGACAGCCCGCCGAACAGCAGGGTGAGCTGTCCCCTGAAGCTCTGGCGCGAGCCCTTGGCCTTGTCGGTGGTTTGCATAGCCTTTCGATTTTCTCCGGATCAGAAGGGGCTCTCTACAATGCCGGCCCTTTGGTCCTGGAAACCCCGCCCATGCATATCGTCGTCAACGAAGAACTCAAGGCCTATATCGACCCGCTGAGCCCCGAGGAACACGCGGCCCTGGAGCGCAGCCTGCTGGCGGAAGGGTGCCGCGATGCGCTGGTGCTGTGGGGCGATGTGCTGGTGGATGGCCATAACCGGTACGGTATCTGCCAAAAGCATGGGTTGCCGTTCCAGACGGTTCAAAATCAGAATTTCCGCTCCATGGAAGACGTGCACCTGTGGATGATCGACCAGCACCTGGGTCGGCGTAGCGTATCGGACTTCCAGCGCGGCGTGCTGGCCCTGCGCAAGCGGGAGATTCTGGCCGATCGCAACGTGCGTGCCGCCAATGGCGAAGCCCTTCGGGGGGCTTCCCCCGGCGAACCCGGGGAGGATGCAGACGCCCCCGGTGCCGCCGCCCCTGCCCCGACTGCAGCCGATGCGCTGGCGCAGGAGGCATCGCCAGAGCCCCAGCCGCTGTCCAGTCGGGAGGCCATTGCCAAGGCCGCACGGCTGAGCAGCAGCCAGGTGGTGATGATCGAAAAAATACGCAAGCAGGCCGCGCCCGAGGTGGTGGCAGCGGTCAAGGCGGGCGCCCTCTCACTGAACGCAGCGGCGGCCGTGGCCACGTTGCCGCAGGACGAACAGCGTGCGGCAGCCATGGCGGGAGGCGACGAACTCAAGCAGGCGGCCAAGCGGGTGCGCGAGGCCAGGCGCAAGCCCCGGGACGAGGCCGATGTCCCATCGCCCGAGACCCTGCAGTCGTTGCGTGAACGCGTGGCCGAACTCACGGCCGAGAACGAGGAACTGCGCCGCCAGCTGGCGGCCTGGCAGGCACAGCCGGGCGCCTAGCGTCAGGGCGGGGGGCGCACGGGCGGTTTTAGACGCCGCGCCCCATTTTTTCGAAGGTATCCGCACCTTGTGTGCGGGTGTTACTGCCATGCCATTGGGCTCTATGATTTGGGCCCACTCCGATCCGCGCCATGACATCTAACGCCCCTTCCTCCCAGATCCAGCGAGGCATGCCGATCCGGCTGTTCGCTGGCTTCATGTTGGCCGCGTTGGCCACGACCATCATCGCCCTGTTCACCTACCAGTCGCAGCAGGAGCGGGCCGAAGCGGTGACTCGCATCAATGCGGCCGTGGAATCGCTCACGCAGATGCAGACCGTCCTGTCCATCACGAAAGATGCGGAAACCGGTCAGCGCGGCTATCTGCTCACGGGCGAAACCCGCTACCTGCAGCCCTACACGGCAGCGCAGGCCGCGCTCAAGCCCGAGATGGGACGGCTGCGCACCCTGGTGCAGGCATCGCCCGAGCAGGTGCAGCGCTTCGAGCATCTGCAGGCCCTGGTGGCGCAGAAGATGACGGAACTCGACGAAACCGTGAACATGCGGCGCGCAGGCAATGCGGAGGGTGCGGCAGACGTGGTGCGTACGGACAAGGGCCGTGCAACCATGGACGCGATCCGCAACATCCTTCGGGAAATGCTGAACGCTGAGCGCCAGGAACTGGATACCCGGCGCGGCGAATGGGATGCCGCGGCCACCTTCGGCGCGTATTTCACCTGGGTCAGTTCGTTCGTGCTGCTGCTGCTTATCCTGATGTCCGCTGTCCTCGCCCGAAGCGATCACCGCGCCAAGGCCCAGGAGGACTGGATCAAGGGCGGCCTGGTGGGGCTGGGCAACCGGCTGCAGGGCGATCACCGCCTGAGCGATCTGGGCCCGATCGTGATGGACTACCTGGCAGACTGGCTGGGCGCGCGGGTGGGCGCGGCGTATGTGGCCGAAGGCGGCGGCGTGTTTCAGCGGTTCGGCAGCTATGCACTGGCCGATCCCCAGGCCGGTGCCCGTGTCTTGAGCGGCCAGGGCCTATTGGGGCAGGCCGCCGATTCCCGCCAGCTGATGCATGTGACGGACGTGCCGACGAACTACCTGCCGATCTCCTCTGGGGTGGGGCACGCCACGCCGGCCGAGATCGTGCTGGTGCCGGCCGTGCACAACGGTGTCGTGCATGCGGTGATCGAATTCGGGTTCTTCCGCACGCTGCGCGATGCCGATCTGCAGCTGCTCACCCGCGCGTCGGAATTGCTCGCCACCTCCATCCGCTCGGCCATCGACCGGACCCGGCTCGAAGCCCTGCTGGAAGAAACCCAGCGCCAGGCCGAAGAACTGCAGGCACAGCAGGAGGAATTGCGCGTGAGCAACGAAGAGCTCGAGCAGCAGAGCCGGGTGCTGCAGGAGTCCCAAGCCCAGATGGAAGCGCAGCAGACCGAGCTGGAGCAGAGCAACGCCCAGCTGGAAGAGCAGACGCAGCAACTGGAGTACCAGAAGCAGCAGTTGCTGCGCGCGCAGGATGCCCTGTCGCAAAAGGCCAACGACCTGGAGCAGGCCAGTCAGTACAAGAGCGAGTTCCTGGCCAACATGAGCCATGAGTTGCGCACGCCGCTGAACTCCAGCCTCATCCTGGCCAAGCTGCTGGCCGACAACAAGTCCGGCAACCTGACGGGCGAGCAGGTCAAGTATGCCCAGACCATCCATGGTGCGGGCAACGACCTGCTGTCCCTCATCAACGACATCCTCGACCTGTCCAAGATCGAAGCGGGGCAGGCCACCATCTCCATCGAGCCGATGGACGTGGCCCGTGCGGTGAACGCGTTGGTGGACCCGCTGCGGCCCATCGCGCACGACAAGGGGCTGGCCCTGCATTGCACGGTGGAGCCTGGCGCCCCGGCCACCTTGCAGACCGACGTGCAGCGCTTCGGCCAGGTGCTGAAGAACCTGCTGTCCAACGCCCTGAAGTTCACCGAGCAGGGCGAGGTTTCGCTGCGCGTCTTCGGCAACGCCGACGGCACGGTGTCGTTCGCGGTCAGCGACACGGGCATCGGCATTCCCGAGCACCAGCAGGAACTGATCTTCGAGGCGTTCCGGCAGGCTGATGGCAGCACGCACCGCCGGTATGGCGGCACAGGCCTCGGACTGTCCATTTCCCGTGACCTGGCGCAATTGCTCGGCGGCAGCATCGCCGTGCGAAGCACGCCGGGACAAGGCAGCGTGTTCACCCTGGTGCTGCCCCTCGTGGCGCCGCTGAATGCACCGCAGGACGCGGCGCGGCCCACCGCGCAGGCGTCTCCGGCCTCCACGGTTCCCGCGCCGGCCAGCCGCCCGTCCGTGCCGCAGGCGGACGGCTTGCCTGTCGTGCTGCCACCGCCCGCCCCGGTGCGGCGCCCGGCAAATGCCGTAGCGGACGACCGGGACCAACTGGCGCCGGGCCGCCGCACCATCTTGGTGGTCGAGGACGACGTGCGTTTCGCGCGCATCCTGCTGGACCTGTCGCGGGAGATGGGTTTTCAGTCCGTGATCACCCACACCGGCGGCGAAGGCCTGGCCGCAGCGCTTGAATACATGCCCAGCGCGGTCGTGCTGGACATGAACCTGCCGGACATTTCCGGCCTGGCGGTACTCGACCAGCTCAAGCGCAATCCGGTGACGCGGCACATTCCGGTGCATGTCGTCTCCGTGGCCGACTACGCCCAGGAGGCCATGGGCCGGGGGGCCATCGGCTACGCTCTCAAGCCCGTCAAGCGCGAAGAACTCGTGCAGGCCCTGGAGCGCATGGAGGCCAAGTTCACCCAGGCCATGCGCCGCGTGCTGGTGGTGGAGGACGACGAGCGCCAGCGCGAAAGCATGCACCACCTGCTGGCCAATGGCGATGTGGAGATCGTCGGTGCCGAGACGGCGCAGCGCGCGCTCGAACTGTTGCGCACGAGCACGTTCGACTGCATGGTGATGGACCTGAACCTGCCCGATCTGAGCGGTTACGAGCTGCTGGAGAAGATGGCCGGCCAGGAAGAGGTGGCGTTCCCGCCCGTCATCGTCTACACCGGCCGCTCGCTGTCGCGCGACGAAGAGCAGCGCCTGCGGCGCTACTCCAAGTCCATCATCATCAAGGACGCGCGCTCGCCCGAGCGGCTGCTGGACGAGGTCACGCTGTTCCTTCACCAGGTGGAGTCCAAACTGCCCGCGGACCGCCAGCAGATGCTGCAGATGGCCCGGGACCGGGAGTCCACCTTCGAGGGGCGCAACATCCTGGTGGTCGAAGATGACGTGCGCAACATCTTCGCGCTGTCCAGCGTGCTCGAGCCCACCGGTGCCAAGGTGCAGATCGCGCGCAACGGCCGCGAGGCGCTGGAAGCCCTGCAGCGCGCGCAGTCCGGCGATGCGGCCACGGTCGATCTCGTCCTGATGGACATCATGATGCCGGAGATGGACGGCTTCACCGCCATGAGCGAGATCCGCAAACGCCCCGAATGGCGTCGCCTGCCCATCATCGCGCTGACCGCCAAAGCCATGAAGGACGACCAGGAAAAGTGCCTGGCCGCCGGTGCCAACGACTACATCGCCAAGCCGCTGGATGTCGAGAAACTGCTGTCGCTCGTGCGCGTGTGGATGCCCAAATGAGCGAAGACCCGGCGGCGCAGCAGCAGCGAAAGAAGACGTTCGACATCGAGCAGCACCTGCTGGTCGAGGCCATCTACCAGCGCTACCACTACGACTTTCGCGGGTATGCGCAGGCCTCGCTCAAGCGCCGCCTGCAGACCGCGCTCACGCGTTTCCATTGCCGGTCGGTGTCCCAGTTGCAGCACCTGGTGCTGCACGACCCGGAAGTGTTTCCCGCCATGCTGGAATACCTCACGGTGCAGGTGAGCGAGATGTTCCGCGACCCGACGTACTTTCGGGCGTTGCGCGAAACCGTGGTGCCGGTGCTGCGCACCTATCCGTCGCTCAAGATCTGGGTGGCGGGCTGCAGCACGGGCGAGGAGGTGTATTCGCTGGCCATATTGCTGCGGGAGGAGGGACTGCTGGAGCGCACCCTGATCTACGCCACCGACATCAACGCCAACGCCCTGCAGAAGGCCGAGGCGGGCATCTACGCCATCGAGCGCGTGCCGGCCTTCACGGAAAACCATGCCCGCTCGGGCGGGCGAACCTCGCTGTCGGAGCACTACACCGCCGCCTACGGGCGCGTGGTGCTCGACAAGAGCCTGCGCAAGCACATCGTGTTCTCGGACCACAGCCTCGCCACCGACAGCGTGTTCGCCGAAGTGCAGCTGGTGTCCTGCCGCAACGTGCTGATCTATTTCGACCGCGAGCTGCAGGACCGCGCACTGGGCCTGTTCCGCGATGCGCTGTGCCGCAAGGGCTTTCTTGGGCTGGGGTCGAAGGAGTCGCTGCGCTTTTCGTCGCATGCGGGCGAGTTCGAAGAGCTCGTGCCGCAGGACCGCCTGTACCAGAAGAAAGGCGGGGCATGAGCGACCGCATCCGCCCGCAGGCGGTGGTGATCGGCGGCTCCGCAGGGAGCATCGAAGCGCTCTCGGTCCTGCTGCCGGCGCTGCCATCCGGCCTGCGGGCCGCGGTCTTCGTGGTGCTGCACCTGCCGCGCGAGCGGCCCAGCCTGCTGTGCGAAATCTTCCAGCCGAGCTGTGCCGTGCCTTTGCGCGAAGCCCAGGACAAGGAGCCGGTGGAGCCCGGGACCGTTTACTTCGCGCCGCCGGACTACCATCTGCTGATCGATGCCGGGCCTTCGCTGGCCCTGTCCGTGGACGATCCGGTGCATTTTTCGCGCCCGTCCATCGATGTGCTGTTCGAATCCGCGGCGGACGCGTATGGTGAGCGCTTGCTTGGCATCCTGCTGTCGGGCGCCAACAGCGACGGAGCGCAAGGGTTGGCAGCCGTGCAGGCCGCGGGGGGCACCACGGTCGTGCAGGACCCGGACAGCGCCCCCATGCCCTTCATGCCCGAAGCCGCGATGAGCGCCTGCACCCCCGGCCATGTCCTTTCCCCGCAGCGCATCGCTTCGCTGCTCGAGACCCTGTTCCATCGGAGAGCTTCTTGATACCCGCCCCCATCCCGCCGTCCCCCATGCGCACTGCCCCGGTGAAGTGCCTGATCGTCGACGACGTGGAGGAAAACCTGATCGCCCTGGAGGCCTTGCTGCAGCGCGATGACGTGCAGGTTCTCAAGGCCGCTTCGGGCTCCGAGGCGCTGGAGCTGCTCCTCGTGCACAACGACGTGGCCCTGGCGCTGCTGGACGTGCAGATGCCCGAGATGAACGGCTTCGAGCTGGCCGAGCTGATCCGCGGCAGCGAGCGCACCCGGCATGTGCCGCTCATCTTCATGACGGCGGGCTCACGCGACCAGAACTGGCAGTTCAAGGGCTACGAGACCGGTGCGGTCGACTTTCTCTACAAGCCCATCGATCCGCACGTGCTGGTGAACAAGGCCAACGTGTTCTTCGACCTGCAAAAGCAGAAGGTGGCCCTCGCGCGCGAACTGCAGGAACGCACCGAAGCCCTGCGGGTGAACGAGATGTTCATGGCCGTGCTGAGCCATGACCTGCGGGGGCCTTTGAGCGCCCTCCTGGCGAGCGCGCTGGTGCTGCAGCGGCCGCAGGAGCCCGACAAGGTGCAGGCCATCGCCGGCAAGATGCAGTCGAGCGCACAGCGCATGGGCCGAATGATCGAGGACCTGCTGGATGTGACGCGGGCGCGCCAGTCCGGCGGGCTGCCCGTGAAGACCGGGCCCGCCGACCTGGGCGAGCTGGTGCAGCGCCCGGTGCACGAGCTGCACGTCAGCCACCCCGACCGGACCATCGAGATCACGCAAAAGGGCAACCTGACGGGCCAGTGGGATGCCGAGCGCCTGTGCCAGGTGGCGGCCAACCTCCTGGGCAATGCCATTCACCACGGCGATGCGGCCGAGCCGGTGCAGGTGATGCTGGACGGCACGGCGCCCGACCGGGTGGAGTTCACCGTGCGCAATGCCGGCACGATTCCCCCGGCACTGGTGCCCCACCTGTTCGATCCGTTCCGGGGGCGGGAGCGCGAGCCGGGGCAACACCAGGGGCTGGGGCTGGGCCTCTACATCGTGCACCAGATCGTGCAGCGCCATGGCGGCCGCATCGACGTCTGCTCGCGCGAGGGCCACACGGCCTTCCATGTGCAGTTGCCCCGCCAGCCGGCCGTGGCCCGTCCGGCAGCACGCTGATCTGTCCCACGGGCCGCACACGGCCTGGGCCTGCTTCAGCGAGCGTTGGGATCTATTGGCGTGGCCGCGGCGGCTGCGCTGCCAGAAGAACAAAAAAAGGGGGCACGAAGCCCCCGTTCACTGTGGCGGTGCTCTGCGGTCAGGCGGGGTGATTGGAGCTGGATCCGCGCAATTGATCGCGAATCGAATCCATGAGCTCTTCCAGCTCTTCCAGCTCGAATGGCTTGAGCAGCGCACGCACATTGGGGCCCAGGGCATTCAGTCCGTGGCCGAACTGGTAGCCCGAGCACAGCACGATCCAGCGCTGCGGATTCTCCGCCACCAGTTGGCGGCACAGGTCGGTGCCCGACATGCCGGGCAGGCTGACGTCGGTAACGACCAGGTCGTAGGGGCCCTGCGCATCCAGCTTCAGCGCCTCCTCGGCGGTCGCGCACAGCGACACTTCACGGTCGTCCCCCTCCAGCAGCATGCCGATGGTTTCGCGGAGCTCCGCGTTGTCCTCTACGTAAAGGATGCGCAAGGGAGGGGTCATGCTGTGGTCGGTCCGGTCGAGCGGTCTGTGAAGGTCTCCGGCTGGCGGTCGCGCGTCAGTGGAAAACGGGGTGGAGGGGTGGGCCAGCGCTTGCATCATGCCAGCGTGCGCACGGAGGGTTCGCGCGCCCATTGTCGCGTGCTGGCCGCTTGAATGAAAGCTGCTGTCTCAGCGGGGTCCACCACGCCGGCGTCCGGCTGGATGCCGGCGGCCTTCAGGATCGGCTGCGAGCCCTTGCACGCGGCGATGGCCTTGAGGTGGCCGAACGCGTCGCGGAACCAGTCCACGGCAGCGGCTTCGCGCGACAGTTGCTCGCCCGCTTCGGGCGACAGGACCGAGGCCACGGCGTCGAACACCGTGGAGGGCGTGCCGGCCAACTGGCCATCGGCCGGCAGCCGCGAGCCGTCCGCCAGCACGGCGCCGCCCACCTTTGGGGCCACGATCTTGACTGTGGCACCGGCCTTTTCCGCCGCCTTGCGCAGCGCGGCGATGGGTGCGGCGGCCGAGCCGTCCGCCACCAGGATGCCCACGCAGCGACCCTCCAGCGTGGGCTTCATGCGGTCGATGATGCGCAGCGCGGGTGACAGCGGCAGGTCTTGCACGGCGGCGGCTGCAGGGAACGGCTCGGGGAGTTCCGGCATGCCCAGTCCGTCCGCCACGCGGCCGGCCAGGCTGTCGTCCACATTGCGCAATTGCGCCACCACGGCCGTCCGCACAGCCGGCGTTTCGACCTTGGACAACTCGAACACCAGGGCCGATGCCATGTGGGCCTGTTCCAGCGGGCTCTGGCTGCGAAAGAACATGCGCGCCTGGCTGTAGTGGTCGGCAAAGCTCTCGGGCCGCACGCGGCCCTTGGCGCCGCCATCGGCCACTTCGGCGAAATGCCGTGTGCCCTGTGCCAGCGAGGCGCGCGGGCTGTCTCCGAGCAGGCTGCTCGGCTCATAGGCCACGCGGCCCTTGGGCACCTGCATCTGCATGTGGCCGTCGCGCTGCATGTTGTGGAAGGGGCACTTGGGCGCGTTGATCGGGATCTGCACGAAATTCGGGCTTCCCAGGCGCGACAGCTGCGTGTCCAGGTATGAGAACAAGCGGCCCTGCAGCAGCGGGTCGTTGGAGAAGTCGATGCCCGGCGGCACGTTGGCGGGGCAGAACGCCACCTGCTCGGTCTCGGCGAAGAAGTTGTCGGGCCAGCGGTTGAGCACCATGCGGCCGATCATCTTGAGCGGCACCAGCTCTTCGGGGATGAGCTTCGTCGGGTCCAGATGGTCGAAGGGGAACGCCTCGGCCTCTTCTTCGGTGAACAGCTGCACGCCCAGTTCCCACTCGGGGAAGCTGCCGGCCTGGATGGACTCGAACAGGTCGCGGCGATGGAAATCGTTGTCCGCCGCCTGCAGCTTCAAAGCCTCGTCCCACACCGTGGACTGGATGCCCAGCTTGGGACGCCAGTGGAACTTCACGAACGTGCTCTGGCCTTCTGCGTCGAGCAGTCGGAAGGAATGCACGCCGAAGCCTTCCATGGTGCGCAGGCTGCGCGGGATGGTGCGGTCGCTCATGGCCCACATGATCATGTGCATGGCCTCGGGCATCAGCGAGATGAAATCCCAGAACGTGTCGTGTGCGCTGGCCGCCTGCGGAAAGCCGCGGTCGGGCTCCATCTTCACGGCATGCACCAGGTCGGGAAACTTCATCGCATCCTGGATGAAGAACACCGGGATGTTGTTGCCCACCAGGTCCCAGTTGCCTTCTTCGGTGTAGAACTTGACGGCGAAGCCGCGCACGTCGCGCGGGGTGTCCACCGAGCCGGCGCCGCCGGCCACGGTGGAGAAGCGGCAAAACAGCGGCGTCTGCTTGCCCACCTCGGTGAGGATGCGGGCGGTGGTGTACTGAGACAGCGATTCGGTCAGCTCGAAGAAGCCGTGCGCGGCGGTGCCACGGGCATGCACGATGCGTTCGGGAATGCGCTCGTGGTCGAAATGCGTGATCTTTTCGCGGAGGATGAAGTCCTCCAGCAGCGTGGGGCCGCGGGGCGTGGACCGCAGCGAATTCTGGTTGTCCCCGACCGGAATGCCCTGCTGGGTGGTGAGCACCGGGTGGGCGCCTCTAGCCTGCTGCTGCAATTCGCCCCCGGTGCCGCGCAGTTCTTCGCCTTCGTGGGCCTGGGACGAGGGGGCGGAGGCCTTTTTCACGGGACGTGGAACTGCGGGTGCTTTTGCCATGGGGGGCCTTTTGGTTGAGATTGCCGTGGGACCGCCGATCTTTTGCCGTGCAGGGGGACGCTGGTGTAGGACAAGCCCGCGTCGGCCGGATTGCCCGCAGGGCGGATCACCGGGCGACCTGCCGCGCGGGCTGGCACTTCGATGCGATGTCCACTGACAAGGCGCGCCCGCGATGGGGCACATACTCCAGCAGCGGCTGATGCGGCATCGATCGAATGACCGACCCACCAGACGCAGGCTCTTTCCCATCTACCACCACGGCAGGCCCCATGATCCGAATGAAACTCCAGTTGGAGTTGGAGTACGCGGTAGGCGATCCCGGCGCTGACTTCGTCTTCAACATCCACGCAGCGCAGACGCGTTGCCAGATCGTCCAGGACGAGAACCTGGTCATCAGCCAGGACATTCCGACCCACTTGCACACCGATCCCGCCACGGGTACCCGCTGCCTGCGGCTGCATGCCGAACCCGGGCCCCTCACGCTGGCCTATACCGCGACGGTGGACCTGCACCACCACACCGCCGATCCGGCGCTCATTCCCGAGGTCGGCGTTCGCCACCTGCCCGACGATGTCGTGGGCTACATCTTTCCCAGCCGCTACTGCCAGTCGGACCGGCTGGCCACGCTGGCCATGCGCGAGTTCGGTCACCTGTGGCAGGGCTACAGCCGTGTTCAGGCGATCTGTGACTGGGTGCGCAACCACGTGACCTTCCGCTCCAACACCTCCAACTCGACCACCTCGGCGGTCGACACGTTCGTCGAGCGCGTCGGCGTCTGCCGCGACTTCGCCCACCTGATGATCGCGCTGTGCCGGGCAGTGAACATTCCCGCGCGCATCGCCACCGGCACCGACTACGGCGCCGACCCGGCGCTGGGGCCGCCGGACTTCCACGCCTACGTCGAGGCCTATCTCGGCGACCGCTGGTACCTGTTCGATCCGTCGGGCACGGCCATTCCCATGGGCATGCTGCGCCTGGCCACCGGCCGGGATGCCGCGGACGTGGCATTCGCCACCATCTTCGGCAGCGTGCAGTCACAACCGCCGAAGATCCGCGCATGGGCCGTCCAGGACCCGTCGCGGGGCTTGCAGTTGCCGCAGCATTCGTCCTTGGCATTGTCCACCGATGCGCCGCAGAGTTCGGGCGCGTCACCCTTGATGTCCGGTGGCCACTCGATGATGGCCGGCTGAGGCCTACGGGCCGGGAACGCAGTGGCTCGGGCCCGGGCTGTTTGCGGCCCTGCCCGGGGGCATCGCTGGCCGGCGGAAGCAGCCGGTATGCCTGGTGACCGTAAAAACTGCTCGATGCCCTAGTAATCATTGGCTCGATTGCTATATATTTAGTAGCAATCAAGGCCCCGGCACTGGTGCGCCAAGGCGGTCATGGCATCTCCGATGTCCGGCGCGGGCAGGCCGGCCCTGCTTCGCGCAGTTGCATGGCTCTTCGGGTGAATCCCTCCTTTCCGTTCGTGGCAGGGTTGGAATGCAGCCTCACGGAGAGGTGGCCAGGCCCTGCTGTACAGGGCCTGGCGGCAGGTACAGGGCGAACACGGGCTGGAATACCGGCTTCGGGCCCGCGCGTGCGAAACCTTTCTTTCGCCACCCTGCAACGCCGAGCGCCTTTCATGCCATCCGCTGCCCTTCCTTCATCGCTCCCTTCCCGCCGCGCGGCGGTGGACGGCGGTTTGCACGAGGGGGCTGGGTCCGGCAGCCCTCGGGCTGGTCCGCACCCTCGTGCACCGGCCTCTCCCCGTGCTTCGGCGCAACGGCAGGAGCCCACCGCGATCCTGCCGCGCTCGCCCATCCCTCCCGGTGACCCCGCCGCCGCGAGCGCGGCCAGCTTGCCGCCCCGTGCCTTGCCCCAAGCTTCGCCCCCTGGTCCCGCCTGGGGCGCGCTGGCCTCGCGCGGCATGCACCTGCTGCAGCCCCATCCCGCCGTGCTGCGGTTCGGTGCCCGGCACCTGGTGTCTCCCGTCCTGTGGCTGGGCGAGCAGATGCGAACCCATTCCGAATGGACCTTGCTGGCCGTGCACACGCTGCAAGACCCAGCCTCTGCCGCCGCATTGGCGCAGCGTGTGGCGCTGGCGGCCGGGCTGTTGGCCACCGGCACCGCCGCGCTGTCGCGGCAATTGCAGGAGCGCGACGATCCGCAGGCCGTGGCCCGCATCGCGCAAGCGCTGGTGGACCTGGATGCCGCACGGCTGGCGGGCGAGCTGCTGGGCGAGGCGGTCCAGGGCCTGCTCCAGCGGCTGCCCGACCGCGACGTGGCAGGACTTCAGTTGTTCGTGGGGATCGGCGCGGTGATGGCCCACTGGCACCTGAAGCACCGCGCCCCGGCACCTGCGCCGATTTCGCCCCCGGAGGTGCCGGACACCACCGCGACCCCGGTCACCACCACGGCGCATGGGGAACCTCCCCGCCCACGAAGCGCAGGGCTGGACCGCGTGGTCCTGGCCAACGCGGTGGTGGCCCTCCACCATGCGGGACAGGGCGTGCTGGGCGAGGGGTACGCCCGTGGCGTGGCCGAATCGCTGTCCGACGGCGTGCGGGAGGCCGTGGGCCAGTGGCTGGCGCGGGCACGGGAGCGGCGGTAGCGCCACGCGACCGCCGATCACCCCGCCCGGCGGAAGGTCAGGTTCACGCGGACCGCTCCCCACTCCGCGTGGTGGCCTTGCGGCACCGGCAGCACGCCGTGAAAGCGCAGGCGGTCCTCCCCGCCCCACACCACCACATCGGCATGGCGCAGCGGCACGCGCAGGGCGCGGTCGCTGCGCGCCAGGCCACCCCAGAGGAACGTGGCCGGGAGCCCGAGCGAGACCGAGACGATGGGCGCCCGCAGGTCGCGCTCGTCGCGGTCCTGGTGCAGCGACAGGCGCGTGCCCGGGGCATACCGATTGACCAGGCAGGCATCCGGGGCGAAATCCGCAAAGCCGGCCGCTGCCGCCGCCTCGCCCGCCAGCGTGGACAGCACGGCAGGCAGGGCGGGCCACGGCCTGCCGCTGTCCGGGTCCACGGCGACGTAGCGGTAGCCGCGGGCATCGCTCACCCAGCCCAGGGCGCCGCAGTTCGTGGTGGCCACCGACATGCGGCGCCCGCCCGGCGTCGCCATGTGGCGCCAC